>NZ_JBXAPF010000003.1:0-248004 GCF_058803665.1 Lysinibacillus sp. GW821-FHT14F06 | reverse complement strand
CATCGGACGCCCCCAGGAAAGCACTCAGTCGGAACGGAGATCAACCCCTCGTTTTGAAAAAGGGCTATACTTTTTAATTTGTCACCTTGATTTCATTGACTTAATAGTATTTCAACAACATGAGACGTCTTAATGGCGTCTTTTTCTTTTGATTGCTACTGTCAGTAACAAATAAGAAAGGGTGAACGGGAACGATGATGAAAAAAGCGAATTTATTATTGTTACTACTATTGCTGTTTGTTCTTGGAGGGTGCTCCAAAACGAAGCAGCAAGATGAAAAACCTGAAAATGCTACAACCTTAACAACTTCAAATCTTGACATTATTGCTGACAATCTACAGGCACCTTGGTCTATTCAAAAAAGTGGCGATGTTTTTTATTTATCTGAGAGGCCAGGAAATATTGTAAAAGTTGAAGATGGTAAGGTAGAAAGGCAACATGTAGAACTTAGTAAAGAGCTTTCTACTGCTTCAGAGGCTGGGTTATTAGGATTTGTTCTAGCTCCTGATTTTCTTGAATCAACAAGGGCATATGCCTATTATACGTATGTTGAGGATTCTAAACAGTTTAATCGGATTATCACTTTAACGTTACAGGATAACAAATGGAAGGAAGAGAGTTTGCTAGTTGATCGTATTAATAGTGGTACGTATCATCATGGAGGTAGATTAGAAATTGGACCAGATGGCAAGCTTTATGCAACAGTTGGCGATGCAACGGAACCTATGCTAGCACAGAACTTATCCACGCTAGAAGGGAAAATTCTACGCTTACATTTAGACGGATCTATTCCAAATGATAATCCTTTTCCTAATTCCTATGTTTATAGCTTCGGCCATCGCAATCCTCAAGGTTTGACATGGACATCAGATGGCAAGATGTATGCAAGTGAGCATGGAAACTCAGCTAATGATGAGCTCAACATCATACAAAAAGGACAAAATTATGGTTGGCCAATTATAGAAGGCAGTGAGGAACGACAAGGGATGGTTGCTCCAATCGTTACATCTGGTCTTAATACAACTTGGGCTCCTTCAGGAATGGATAATAATAATAAAAAATTGTATGTGGCAGCATTAAGAGGAACGACAATATTGGAATTTACTATGGAAACACTCGAAAAAAGAGAGCTAGTTTCAGGTCTTGGCCGTATTCGAGATCTGTATATAGACGATCAATCTCTTTATTTCATTAGTAATAATACAGATGGGCGTGGAAATCCTTTGACAAATGATGATAAGCTATATCGAATTGCATTAGAAAATTGAAATATTGGTGGATAAAAAGCTGGAGATAATGTTGCAGATTAAGTAAATGTTCCTATATTGAAAAAAAGGTGCTTAAAAATTAGGCACCTTTTTATGCTATGACATGCTGCTGAGTATATTTGCTTTCTGTATAATTGGTTTTTTTAATTTTAATTTCGTTTCAATATCATTCACAAAGATCTCAAAATAAAACTTAAGTTCCTCAAAACCAGCGTGAGTATGCTTTTTTACATAATGGACATAGTCATTACTCAAGGATTTTACTACATGGGCAGCGACGGAATTAGATATATCCTGAAAATATTCTGTCAGACATTGATGCAAGGAGGAATGTTTTATTTGTTCTTCTAGCTCTGGAAATTCGGCAAGTAAATAATCCTTAACTAGAATTTCTAGTGCCATTCGATAGCCAGTCGTTGCTAGTTCAATTTGATCCAAATTTTCTGCCAATGCAGCTTGTCTATAAATATTAGCAAATTGAGGAGAAAATTCAGCGATAATCATTGGCACCGCTTTATTTGTCATCTCTGGATATACAGAATGAAAAGTAATACTGTTATTTGAAGTTTTACGGAAATGTGTAGTAACAAAGCTTTTCTTGCAACCTACACACGAATGTGAAAGAAAATTCATATCATAATGTAAATCATAAGATAGCTTTTTTGCATCAATAGTCGATGGAATCATCCAGACATAGCAATGTGGACATTGCTTTGGTATTGAATAAGTAACACCATCGAAATAAGCGACGTCTAATGTTGTAGAAATTGCTTGAAATTCTATAGCCATAATTCACACTCCCTCTCAGTAAATTATAGCAATATCTTTTGCTCAATCACATGGTAATAATTATCTGTATTAGCTCCAAGAGGTACAAATAATCTCTGGCACTTCATAAAAAAATGTTGCTGAGCTAGGGCAAGATTATTTAAAATTAGTAAATTAACGACTAATTGGGATAATAGCCTCTATTCGATACTCATTATGCTATATGTAGAGAAAATATTATACGATTGTGAAATTTGTTTATCTTCATTCAGTTAGATATTTTCTGTAGCGAAAGCAAACCAGCAGCTACAATTAACCAAGACCAAATTGATTTATAATAAATAACAGAAAGCTCAGTTTCCTTAAAGAGGAAACTGGCTTTCAATGAATTATTGTGCAGTATCTGTAGCATTGTCAATAATGCTTTGTGGAATATCAATTGTTTTAAGATGGTTAAAATCAGTGTATGTCACAATAGACTTTGTTTTCATAGATAATTCCTGATCCTCAATTTTCATGATTAAATCAAAGTTCATATCCATTTTATTTGTGTCAAATGTTTCTTTATCGATGTATAGTACATAGTTTATTTTATCAATTGTTAAGTTATCAAGAGGATTTTCCTCAAGACCAAGTCCTTGCATTGATTTGTTAATCTCAGAATCGATAAGTTCTTTAAACTGATCGCCCTTTGCATCTAAAGTTAAGATATATGCATCATTTGTTTGCTCGAATTTAAAATCTTTTATAAACTTTTTAAGCTGTTCTAATTGCTCTTTCGCGTCTGCAGAAGATGCAGTTTGTTCTAAAATTGCGTCAAATTCTTCGCTCGGCATTTTAAACCAACTATCTGTAGTTGTATCCTTCATGAAAAAGCCTTGGTCCTGCTTCATGTACATTTCAATTGGCATTTCTGTATTTTGCTCACCCTCGCCAAATATATCTGGCATTGTCATTGAACCTGATAAATGCATTGCAAGTGGATCGCTAATTACATCCATCTCCATTTTTGAATCGATAGAAAATTCCATTGCTTCTTCGCCTGATCCCATTTTTGTTTCTTGAGTCATTTCCATTTTCGCACTTGCGCTTTTAACGTCTGCTTGGCGATCTACTGCTTTGTCATACACTTGCTCTAAAGTAAGTTTACTTGTTTTAGTTGTGTCTTTCGTTGGAGTAGCACTACTGTTACAAGCTGCTAGTGTTAATGCAAGTGCTCCAACACTTAAAACCTTAAAAAATTTGTTCATTTCTTTCATCTCCTATTCTTGGTAAAAAACAATATCTACTAGTATACATAACTATAAAAGGAAAAGATTCATTATTTTAAATAAAATTTTAATTCAATATTAAAATAATAGTAAATGCCCAATTTATACCTTTCTTTATATGCCTTCTTGCACATTAAGTAATAAAAAGAGATAGTACATGAATAATAAGTGTAGGATGTAGTATCAACACTTGGTTAGAGGAATTGGAAGTACTGACAATGTTTAAGTTGAGTCTAATGTAAAAGCTGAAAAATTAACTTTGATTTCATTTTTTAAACTGTGGGTATTGGGGGAGGTGGTTTATTTAAATGAAGTAAAAGTTATTTTTGCAAAAAGAAAAAGCCGAGAAAATGATAGCATTTTCTCGACTTTTTTATCAGTTATAGCCCCAAATCATTGCAAATAATGTACCAATGATTGTGACAACACCTACGAATACAGAATATAAAATCGTTGTATATAACGTTTTCTTATCTTCGGATTCACCGATGTGCATGAATAATACTAATTGTACAGTCGCTTGTGCAAGTGCAGTTACTAGTAAAATGCCAAATGCCATATTAAGTGACATATCGAATTTCACAACTGCTAAAGCTACAATTGTAAGTAATAGTGAGAAGCCGAAGCCCATCACATGTTGTTTTGGGAATAATTCCTTCATCAGCTAATCAGTCCTTTCAAGTAGACGAAGCTGAAGATGAAAATCCAAACAACGTCTAGGAAGTGCCAGTACAGTGAGAAGATAAACGCTTTATTAGCCGTTTGTGGGTTTAAGCCACGTTTCGCTACTTGGATTAAAATGGCAACGCCCCAGAAGAAACCGAATGTTACGTGGGCACCATGTGTACCAAGTAAAGTCATTAATGATGATAAGAATGCGCTTGTTTGGATTGTTGCACCTTCATGAACATATGTCACAAACTCATCAATCTCAATAGCTAAGAAGCCAAGACCTAATAGCAGCGTAATGATGAAAAATGTCATCATTGCTTTTTTATTGCCAATACGCATTGCATGAACACCAAGACCAATTGTGAAACTACTTGTTAATAATAAGAATGTTTCCCATAATACTGGTGTTAATTCAAAAATTTCAGCGCCATTTGGACCGCTACCTGTGCGTGTATGAAGTGTGAAATATACAGTAAATAATGTAGCGAATAACACGATTTCGGCGCCAAGGAAAATCCAGAAACCAAAAATCTTCAGGCGATTTTCCTCTGTACTATATTCTAATGGAAGTGAAGAATCGATTTTCATATTATTTATCACCTCTCAAGCTTTTCTCAGTAGCCATAACTTCCTCAACTGAAATGTAACGACCATGATCTTTTTCAAATGAACGATGAATCATAAAGCCAAATACACCAATCATACTAATGATGGCTGGAATCCATAGGTTAAATACAGCAAAGAATGCTGCAAGGAAGAAGAATCCGCTCATCCAGAATGGAGTGCCAGTGTTGTTCGGCATATGAATTTTTTCAATTTTACCAGCCGTAATATCACGACCTTCTTTTTTCGCAAACCAGAACTCATCTAAACGAGTTACAGTCGGTACTACTGCAAAATTGTACTCTGGAACTGGAGAATGAGTAGCCCATTCTAATGTACGACCATCCCAAACATCTGCTTTTTCATTACGAGGCATATGCTTCCAGCTGTAGTAGATATTGTACACGATTAACGCGAAGCCTACAGCAAGTCCAAGTCCACCGATGAACGATAGCATGTTCAATGGACCATAGCCAGTTGACTCAGAGTAAGTATACATACGACGAGCATAACCATCTAAACCTAAAATGAATAATGGGAAGAATGTAACGTTGAAACATACTGCAATAAACCAGAATCCAGCTTTCCCTAATTTTTCATTTAAACGGAAACCAAACATTTTTGGCCACCAGTAGTGGTAACCAGCAAGTACACCAAATACTGTCCCTGGAATTAATACATAGTGGAAGTGGGCAACTAAGAACATCGTATTATGATATTGATAGTCGGCACTTGCCATTGCTAGCATAACTCCTGTAACTCCACCAATTGTGAAGATCGGAATAAAGCCAAGTGCGTAAAGCATTGGAGTAGTAAATTGAATCTTCCCATGCCTCATTGTTAGCAACCAGTTAAAGATTTTAACCCCAGTCGGAACTGCGATTGCCATTGTTGTAATAGAGAATACACTGTTTACCATTACACCATGACCCATTGTATAGAAGTGATGGGCCCAAACTAGGAATGATAACAATGAAATAACAACCATACTCATAACCATTGATTTGTAGCCGTATAAGTTTTTACGTGCAAATGTAGCAATGATTTCTGAGAAAATACCGAAAGCTGGCAGGATAACAATGTATACTTCAGGATGTCCCCAAACCCAGAATAGGTTGGCCCAAAGCATGTCCATACCCCCATTTTGCATGGCAAAGAACTGTGTACCGAATTGACGGTCAAGCATCATTAATGCAAGTGCTACAGTTAACACTGGGAATGCAAACACGATAATAACGTTTGTAATTAAAATTGACCAAGTGAACATCGGCATTTTCATTAATGTCATACCAGGTGCACGCATCTTAATAATCGTTGTGATGAAGTTTACACCTGTCATTAACGTACCAATACCTGATAATTGTAGCGCTAAAGAATAGTAGTTGTTCCCAACAGTAGGACTAAACTCTGTTCCTGACAGCGGGAAGTAGGCAGTCCAACCAGCATCTGGAGAACCACCAATGATGAATGATAGGTTCAATAAACCTGCACCAGCTGCAAATAACCAAAAGCTAACTGCATTTAGACGTGGAAAGGCTACGTCACGTGCACCAATTTGCAGTGGGATAACAATATTCATTAAACCAATTACGAATGGCATGGCCATAAATAAAATCATTAATAAACCGTGTGTTGTAAATATTTCATTATAGTGTTGTGCATCTAGAAGGCCATTGTCTGGAACCGCCGTTTGTGCACGCATTAACAATGCATCAATACCACCGCGGAAAAGCATTAAAAGCGCTACAGCGATATACATAATACCGATTTTTTTATGGTCAACAGTTGAAAGCCAGTTTTTATAGAAATAGCCCCATTTTTTGAAATAAGTAAGGCCAGCAAAGATAACAACTGCTCCAACGACGATACTAATAGCTGCCGCTAAAATCATCGGTTCTTGCATTGGATGGAAAATTTCTTCCATACTCATTGGATGCGCTCCTTTCATATTTAAAAATTAATGTGAATGTGTTGCATTAGAATTTTCTTGTGAATCTGTTGAATGGTCCTCATGATTCATCTCAGAGTGATCCATTTCATCGTCAGACATGTTCATATGTTCACTATGTTCCATAGGAGCAGGACTAAATTCTAAGTGTGTGGATGAATAGCTTGAACGACCAACATGCTCAGCTTTTAATAGCTCATCAAATTTTTCTTCTGTTAATGGATTTTCATTTGCCTTTACATCAGCAACCCATTTATCAAAATCTTCCTGCGTCATAGATTGTGCCTCGAATTCCATTTCAGCAAATCCACGACCACTAAAGTTGGAGTTACGTCCCATATATGAACCAACATCATCAGCTGCTAAGTGAATAGTAGTCAACATGTCGCTCATTGCATATTTTTGACCTGCTAATTGAGGTATCCAAAAACTTGTAATTGGTCCGAAAGAGTACAGTTTAAATTCAATTGGACGATCAGCCGGAATATTTACGTAGTTTACTGTCTCAATCCCTTGCTCTGGATAGCTAAAATGCCATTTCCAGTTAGAAGATGAGGCATAAATTACAAGCGGCTCTTGATTGTCATAACCTTCTGGCTTAGCTTCTACTGTACTTGTTGTTCTAACTGTAACGATTGCTAAAAACGCTACAATAATAATTGGAATAACTGTCCATGTAATTTCAAGTAAATGACTGCCTTCTTCATGAGGTGGCTCATAATTAGCAGGTGCTTTTGAAGCACGATATTTTGTTAGCATAAATATTAAAAGTACATACACGACTAATAATATAAAGGCCATTGTGATAATGGATAAAATAATTGTGTCTGATAATGTTTTAGCATTTGGTCCTTTTGGATCTAAAATTGTTAGAGGCTCACATCCAGCAAGAATGGCAAGGGCACTAAATGCTACAAACATTAAGCTTAACTTCTTTTTCATGTTTGACTCCTTTCTATAGAACGGCTATTCATAAATTTCATGTTAAAGTTCACATTTATAAATAGATGAGTAAATAAGGTCACCTCTTTTATTTGGTGTACCAATCAAAGTCCTAAAAATACTTACAATGGCATGGTTCATTATGAAACATTGAATCTAGTGTTTGATTGGTCTAGTGCAAGCGTTTGCAAAGCCATAAATCTGTGCAATCGAATTAAAGACAATGTGCCATAATCCATCAACACAAATGTCGTTGTTTGCACATTGGATTATACGCTCCGTTTTACAGAAAAAAAATTATTTTGTTATAAATTTAATAGTAAGAGGGGGGTGAATATGAACATTTTTTGAACAAAAAACATTATTTTAATATTGGTATTTTAAGGCTTTGTAAAATAAACACTGTTGAAACGTTGAAAATACTGAGTTTGTGATATTTACCTAAGTAAATGATTTTTTTTGTGAAAATATCATTTCACATTTTGGACGTCATTTTGTAATAAAATATACGTGAAGTCAAAGAGGGTGAAACATTTTGATTGCGTTTTGTAGAAAAAAGGAGTACGCCAAAAATTGATTTGAGGATAGAAAAGGATAAATTTTCAATGTAAGGAATGATTATAAAGGGGAAATTCGGAATGGGATATTAATTATGTTAATATAATTAAATAACTTCGTAAATATCCAAATATTAGGTTGTTTATATTTTGCTCGAAAAGTAAAATATGTGCTAAAAAAGATAGCAATCTTAGTAAACTCTAAGATCGCTATCTGAAATTTAAGAAATCAAGCTCCAAGCTTTAGCCATTTTGCAACTTGTCCATAAATGGCATTTTGAAGCTGAGGTGTTCGATTATTCATTTTTAATGCAAAATATAATGTTTTCATGATATTTAGTGTACATGTACGCCCGCTAAAAAAGCTCTCGTTATAGCCTTGTGTTACTAAATGCATTTCAAATTTATCAAAGGCTTGCTGAACGAACTCTATTAATGCTTCTTCAGAGTAGTTTCGATCTAGCAGGGCTTCAATTATAGTAACTAAGCGTTCCTCCTCATCGTTTACATAGACGGTATTTTTCCACGAAACAAGTTTTAATGCATGCAAAATTGCTGGTGCATACTGTAAATCGAACTTAGGGTGTTTAATCGTCATGGTCGCTAAATCGGCACCATGTGCAATACTGTGCGCCCATCCCTTGTCTGGAACAAATCCTCGTGTATCTTTTTCTAATAATAAATACCGTCCTATCTTTTGAAAATAAAGTTGCAGTCGATTGGCATCTAGTATTTGTAGTGTAGCATCCTTTGATAGTATCCCAGCAATCAATAATGCAGAAAATGATCGTGTAAAGACACTATCTGTCATTTCTTCCCCTATGTTCAAAAATAAGTAGTTGTCACTAGTGGCTCTATCAAATAAAGATTGTAGCTGCTGTGTAGTCAGTAAATTATCACTGAGTAGTTCAATAAAAGTGCGGTATATTAATTGATCCCGTAATTCAGCATCCGGTGAACCAATATGGACTAACATTTCTTCTAACAACAAATCGCCATTTTTTATCATGAATTCTTGGCGCGTGGTAAATGTCATAGTAGAAAAAGACTTCAATGCATCTTTAATATTCATAGCTATTTCCCCCGAAGTTAAATAATTTTCCATAAAAGCATTTTATCATCATCACAACATTTTTGTTTGGAATGGTGCCTTATACAGACAAGTTAATGAAATTGTAAAATTTTCTAGTGATATAGAAGCATATTTACAATGGGAATTCCAGAATCTATAGAAAGTTGATATGATAGAAACGCCACAAAAAGGATAAACTTATTCAAAGACACAAAAAAAGACATACCTATTTAAGTATGTCTGGCTCTAACTACAGGATCACAGCTGATTTAATGCCAATTGGCCAATCTGTAACTGTACGCTGATTTGTTTTTAATTCTACAAGAATATTTGCATTTTTAATGGCATCTATTAGCCATTCACTGTAATGAAGGTTCGGTTGAGGATGCTGTAGGATTCGCTGCATATCTTTTTTATCTATACTAAGAAGTCTATAGTTGCATTCAATGTGTACACTTTGGGGAACAATAAAAAGTGACTCATGTTGATGACCAATTGAAATGGAGCCAGGAATGTAACCTTGGATACTTATAATATGTGTAATAGCTTCTTGTACGTATGAATCAACCTTTGTACGAGTAAGAATTTCAAATTCAATTGGATAATCTCGTTGAGGACCATCCGCTGTAGAATGTGAAATAACTTTTATCGATAGTGAATCAAATGTTGGAGAGATACAATTTTCAAACTCACTAACTGTATCCATTAATTGCATGTATTCCACTCCTTGTGAAGAACTTATTTTCTTATATGCAGAAAAAACAAAGGTCTGCAATGATTTATAAATAATAGATATTATTAATTATAATACAATTTATTACAAAATATGAATGCAAAAGTAGAGAATTTTTGTTCAAAATACGCGTTTGTTGCGAAATAGGAAGTTGTAATAGCATAGTGATGCATCAGCTCCTGTGAAAATGCGAGAACTCTGCACCTAGGAAAAGGCTCGTCAGTTTGCTTATGGATAGAGGGACATCCTGTGTCATTTCGGTTTCATATTCTGGTGGAGAGTCTACCTTTTAAAGTGCAATGAAATAGTAGTAAAGAGGTGAGGGAATGACAAAGCGAAAACGACATGTTATAAAACATGACAATATTGTTGTTTTTCCGGGTGCTGTTCAGACATTAATACGTGAAGGACATTTGTATGCCGAAAAATTTCAATATGAAGAGGCAGTGGCCAGCTTTGAAAAAGCATTTTTATATGAAGCAGGAGATGAATTAGCGTTAAGTGCCTATGCTTATGCTTTATATGAATTAAAGTCGTATAACAAAGCTAAAGATGTTTGTGAGCAATTGCTTGCTATGGGTACGACTTTATACGTGGAAATAATGGAATTATATATTACGGTATGTATGCAGTTGAAGGAGTACCATCAAGTGGAATCTTTAATTACGACATTGCTTGAGGAAGATGTGCTTCCACTAGATCAGATTGAAAAATTTCAACGATTAAAAAGCATAAATCAAGAAGTGGCAAGAAATCTTCAACAAAAGGAAGATGCACAACAATTAATAGAAGATCAAGAATATGAACTACTGAAATTCAGTATGCTTACACCTGATGAACAATCCATTCGGTTACATCGTTTAATGGATACAAATGTGCGGCAATTAAAAACAGCTTTAAAAGCTATCATCGAATGTACAACTATTCATCCGTTTGTTCAGAGTTTAGCGCTCATATTATTAGTTGAACAAGAAGTATCCATTGATATTACAGTGTCTAAATTTGATCAAACAATGGTGACAAATCCAATCAAATTGGTATTACCAAATCAGTTACCTCAGTATTGTGAAGTGAAAAAAATAATTGAACATAAATTACAGCAAGACCCAACAACATTGGAAATGGTACAATATTTAATGGCGAAGCATGCCATTGTAACATATCCATTTGAATGGCACCCATTTGAAGCGGATGATATTGCCTATAGTTATGTTGACTTTGTGCAATCTATGCTCGGAAAAGTGCAGGAAATGGACTACGAACTCATCGAATTTTTACAAATGTTAGAAAAACTAACAGAACTACATGAGGTATGAAATAAGTTGAAACTATACGCATCTATGTTATACTAAAATGGTTGTCAAAATCGTAGTTACGAATGAATTGTCTAACATTTAAACTTGATTATTTATTTGGAGGTATTTATACATGTCAGCAAAATGGGAAAAACAAGAAGGTAATATCGGTACTCTTACAATTGAAGTACCTGCTGTAGAAGTAGATGCGGCAATGGACCAAGCATTCAAGAAAGTTGTAAAACAAATTAACGTACCAGGTTTCCGTAAAGGTAAAATGCCTCGTAAAATGTTTGAACAACGCTTTGGTATTGAATCTCTATACCAAGACGCTTTAGAAATCATCGTTCCTGATTCTTATGCAAAGGCTATCGATGAAGCTGGAATTATGCCAGTTGATTATCCAGAAATTTCTGGTACAGAAAACTTCGTACATGGTCAAGATTTCACATTCTCAGCTCAAGTAACAGTTAAACCAGAGCCAAAACTTGGTGAATACAAAGGATTAGAAATTACAAAACTTCCAGTAGATGTTACTGATGAAGATGTAGAAGCGCAAATTCAAGAACAATTAGCTCGTAAAGCAGAGCTTGAAATTAAAGAAGACGAAGCAATCGTAGAAGGCGATACAGCTGTTATCGACTTTGAAGGATTTGTAGGCGAAGAAGCATTTGAAGGTGGAAAAGGCGAGGACTATCCACTAGAAATCGGATCAGGTTCTTTCATTCCTGGTTTTGAAGAGCAACTTGTTGGTGTAAAAGCTGGCGAATCAAAAGACGTTGTTGTTACTTTTCCAGAAGAGTATCATGCGGCTGAATTAGCAGGAAAAGAAGCTACTTTCAAAGTAACTGTAAAAGAAGTTAAAACGAAAGTTCTTCCTGAATTAAATGACGAATTTGTGAAAGAATTAGATCCAGAAGTAGAGAACGTTGATGCTTTACGTGCTAAAATCAAAGAACAAACTGCTGCACAAAAACAAGCAGAGTCAGATGCAGCACTACGTGATGAATTAGTAGAAAAAGCTGCAGAAAATGCAGAATTTGAAGTTCCAGCAGGTATGATTAACTCTGAAACTGATCGTATGTTACAAGAATTCGGTCAACGTTTACAAACGCAAGGTATGAACTTAGATCTTTACTATCAATTCTCAGGTCAATCAGAAGAAGATTTACGTGGACAAATGAAAGAAGAAGCTGACAGCCGAGTTCGTGTATCATTAACGCTTGAAGCAATTGCTGAAGCTGAGAAAATTGAAGCAACTGAAGCTGATATCGAAGCTGAATTAGAAAAAATGGCTGCTCAATTTAACATGACAAAAGATCAAATTACAGGTGCATTAGGTGGCACAGCAGTTCTAGAAAATGACATTAAAATTCAAAAAACAGTTGAATTTTTAGTAGAAAACGCTAAAATTACTGAATAGGATTTTTTTGTAACTTGATAGAAAAATTAAAACAAGGTACGGCATTATACCGTGCCTTGTTTTATCACATATTCTTTCTTTAGTTGAAAGCCAAGACCCCTTTAGGTATAGACACACTAAATAATTTGATGATGTTAAACTAATCTCACCATAAAAAGTATCTATCAGATATTCTACACTTCTCTAAAATACATAGTATTGTTTGACTTTTCATACGGTGCTAAATTTTAACTTTATTCAGTAGAGCTAGAGCTTCGTTTTTCATAGATATTACTGAACTTTCAAAATGAGGCTTAACGAACTAAGTTTTGAAACATCATAGACAACACACTTCCTCTTCTGAATAAGGTTAAGCCTTGGTGAATGGTATAGATTATTAAAGGCTAAGTAACTAATTAAAGTATTTCTAGCTTTTTACTTTAAGGCATTGCGATGGTGACCATCATGACTGATTTTTTGGAATTACGGTAAAGCATATGCATAGTAACTACGCTTAAAATAAAATCATTTGGCTAAATATTTGATGGTTATGCAAAAAAATAGTAGTATAACAAAACGAATTACGTCTTTAAGTATCTTAAAAATCTATAGCATAATTGCCAGGCGTAAAATGATGCAGACAATTTATTTGATAAAGGTTCAATAATCTTGTAAGATTGTTGCTTGAATAGGGGTGAAACATATTGTTCAAATTTAATGATGAAAAAGGCAATTTAAAATGCTCATTCTGTGGAAAGCCACAAGAGCAAGTACGTAAATTAGTTGCAGGACCTGGTGTGTATATTTGTGATGAATGTATTGAGCTTTGTTCAGAAATCGTTGTAGAAGAACTAGGCGTTGAGGAAGAAATTGAATTCCAAGATATTCCAAAACCTAAAGAAATCTTAGCGATTTTAGATGAGTATGTAATTGGACAAGAACGTGCTAAAAAGGCTTTAGCAGTTGCGGTTTACAATCACTACAAACGCATCAATACAAATAGTAAAATTGATGATGTTGAATTAGCAAAATCGAACATTGTGTTAATCGGCCCAACTGGTAGCGGGAAAACATTATTAGCACAGACATTAGCGCGCATCTTAAACGTTCCTTTCGCGATTGCAGATGCTACTTCTCTTACAGAAGCAGGATATGTTGGCGAGGACGTTGAAAATATCTTACTAAAATTAATTCAATCTGCAGATTATGATATTGAGCGTGCAGAAAAAGGAATCATCTATATTGATGAAATTGATAAAGTTGCACGTAAATCTGAGAATCCATCTATTACACGCGATGTATCTGGTGAAGGTGTACAGCAGGCACTCCTTAAAATTTTAGAAGGAACTGTTGCGAGTGTTCCGCCACAAGGTGGACGTAAGCATCCACATCAAGAGTTTTTACAAATTGATACAACCAATATTCTATTCATTGTAGGTGGAGCGTTTGATGGAATTGAATCCATTATTAAACGTCGTCAGGGTGAGAAAGTAATCGGCTTTGGATCAGATCCAAACAAAGTAGACGTGGATGAAGGCTCCATTATGGCAAAGCTTATTCCAGAGGATTTGTTAAAATTTGGGCTTATACCAGAATTCATCGGTCGATTACCAGTACTTGCAAGTCTAGAGCAATTAAATGAGACTGCACTTGTACAAATATTAACGGAGCCCAAAAATGCATTGGCAAAGCAATACCAAAAAATGCTTGAACTAGATGGTGTTGAGCTTGAGTTTGATGAAGGTGCCCTAACTGCGATTGCCAAAGAAGCAATTGAGCGAAAAACAGGTGCACGTGGTCTTCGTTCAATTATTGAGTCAACAATGCTTGATGTAATGTACGAACTACCTTCACGTGAAGATGTGAAAAAATGTATCATTACGGCAAAAACAATTACGGATAAAGAAAGACCGAAATTGCTTCTTGAAGATGGCACTGAACTCGATGAAGGTAGCGACACAAAAACTTCAGCATAACAATCAGACACGACTAAGTCTAATGGTTATGAGATAAAGAGTAATTTAGCTGACTTCGATTGTGCAATATTCGCACAGATCGACAGTCAGCTTTTTATTCATTCATACATAAAGCCAATAATAATTAGTAGTAATTTTTGGCTCGTTTGATTAACTAGTGTGAATCGGCTATTTAGACACATACTAGTAGCGCGGGATGTGAACAAGAAAATTTTGACGGAGGTGAATACCCGCATGGTGACAATACAAAAAACAACAAATGTACCATTATTGCCTTTACGTGGCCTTTTAGTATACCCGTCGATGGTGTTACATATTGATGTGGGTAGAAATCGTTCTGTAGCGGCGCTAGAGCAAGCAATGCTAGAGGACCAATTGATTTTGCTAGTAACACAAAAGGAAATGCATGATGAACAACCTGAAGAGCAAGATTTATATCCAATTGGTACAATGGCATATGTCAAGCAAATGCTAAAATTACCAAATGGAACGTTGCGTATATTGGTAGAAGGTGTAGCACGAGCTACTTGGAGTAACTATCGAGCTTTGGAAAAATATACGGTTGTTGATGTAGAGATCAAGGAGGAATCGATTGATAAGGATGTTGAAACACAGGCTTTAATGCGTACGTTGTTAACATATTTCGAAAGATACGCTAAATCCTCCAATAAAATAACAACAGAAACCATTAATACAGTGACTGACATTGAAGAACCGGGACGTTTGGCTGATATCATCGCATCACATCTTCCATTTAAGATTGCTGATAAACAAGAAGTGTTAGAAATGCTTAGTATCAAAAAGCGCTTAGATCATTTAATTATTCGTTTACACGATGAGCAAGAAGTGCTGGATCTTGAGAAGAAAATCAATACAAAAGTAAAGCAATCGATGGAACGTACACAAAAAGAATATTACTTACGTGAACAAATGAAAGCTATTCAAACAGAGCTAGGAGACCGTGAAGGAAAAACTGGTGAGGTAGCTGAATTACGCAAGCGAATCGAAGAAACTGGTATGCCAGAAACAACAAAAGAAGCAGCGCTTAAAGAGCTAGATCGTTATGAAAAATTACCTGGGGCTAGTGCGGAGAGCGGTGTTATTCGTAACTACATTGATTGGCTTATTTCACTACCATGGACAAACTCGACTGAAGATCGTATGAATATTGCTCACGCAGAACGAATTTTAAATCGTGATCATGATGGTTTGGAAAAAGTAAAAGAACGCGTATTAGAATATTTAGCAGTACGTCAATTAAAAAATTCTTTACGTGGTCCAATTCTATGTTTAGCAGGACCTCCAGGTGTTGGGAAAACATCGTTAGCTCGATCGATAGCAGAAAGCTTGGATCGCAAATTTATACGCATTTCATTGGGTGGGGTCCGTGATGAATCTGAAATTCGTGGCCATCGCCGTACGTATGTTGGAGCAATGCCTGGGCGTATTATCCAGGGTATGAAAAAGGCAGGCACAATTAATCCTGTTTTCTTATTGGATGAAATTGACAAAATGTCTAATGACTTTAGAGGTGATCCAGCAGCAGCAATGCTAGAGGTTCTAGATCCTGCACAAAACAATTCTTTTAGCGATCATTATATCGAAGAACCATACGATTTATCGAATGTATTATTTATTGCAACTGCCAACGATCTAAGTACAATTCCAGGACCATTACTAGATCGTATGGAGATTATTTCTATTGCTGGCTATACAGAAATAGAAAAGGCTCAAATTACGAAAAATCACTTAATACCGAGGCAGCTTAAAGAGCATGGCTTGAAAAAAACACAAGTGGTTATAAAGGATGAAGCAGTACTCGATATTATCCGTTACTATACACGTGAAGCTGGAGTTCGTGGACTTGAGCGTCAAATTGCAACGCTTTGTCGTAAAATCGCTAAAATTATTGTCTCTGGTGAGAAAAAACGTGTAACAGTAAGCTCGAAATCATTAGAAGAACTCTTAGGTAAACATCGCTTCCGTTATGGACAAGCAGAGAAAGAAAACCAAGTTGGTGTAGCTACTGGATTAGCTTATACAACGGTTGGCGGTGATACATTGCAAATAGAAGTATCATTAACACCTGGTAAAGGAAAGTTACAACTCACTGGGAAACTTGGTGATGTAATGAAAGAATCTGCTCAAACAGCTTTGTCATATGTTCGTACAAAGATGGGTGAGTTAGAAGTGGATTCGGAATATTTTGAAACACATGATATTCATATTCATGTACCTGAAGGAGCTGTACCAAAAGATGGTCCTTCTGCTGGTATTACGATGGCAACAGCAATTGTTTCTGCTATTTTACATCGTCCGATACGCCGTGAGGTTGGAATGACAGGTGAAATTACATTACGTGGCCGTGTATTGCCAATAGGCGGGTTAAAGGAAAAAACACTCAGTGCCCATCGCGCAGGTTTAACAACTATTATTTGTCCAAAGGATAATGAGCGAGATATTGAGGAGATTCCTGAAAGTGTACGCGAGCAACTAACATTTAAACTAGTGTCATCGGCTGATGAAGTATTAGCCTATGCACTGGACGGAGGTTTTTAGAAAAATGAAAGTCCATAACGTCGAAATGGTCATTAGTGCCGTAAGACCAGACCAATATCCAGAAGATGGACTGCCAGAATTTGCATTAGCCGGTCGTTCTAACGTGGGGAAATCCTCCTTCATTAATCGAATGATTGGTCGTAAAGCTTTAGCACGTATTTCATCTAAGCCAGGAAAAACACAAACGTTGAACTTTTATAAAATCGAAGAGCAATTGTTTTTTGTAGATGTTCCTGGCTATGGTTATGCAAAGGTTTCAAAGACTGAGCGTGAAGCATGGGGAAAAATGATAGAGCGCTACTTCACAGGACGCAAGGAATTAAAGGCGGTCGTACAAATTGTGGATTTACGTCATCCACCTACAGCGGATGATTGCCTGATGTATGATTTTTTAAAGCATTACAATATTCCTTGTATTGTCATCGCGACAAAAGCAGATAAGATCCCCAAAGGTAAATGGGATAAACATAAAAAAGTAGTAAAAGAAACGCTCAATATGGAAAAGAATGATCCTCTTATTGTGTTTTCTTCAGAAAAAGGAATTGGCTTTGAAGAGACTTGGCGTACTATTGAAAATTTAATGTAATTAAACAACATCTATTGCTTCTAATTATTTTGGACAGTAGATGTTTTTTATTTTCATTTTAAGTGAAAGCCCAATAAAAGATTTAGGTTTTTTGATGAGAAGTTATGTAGAAACTTGGGAAAATCGCTTGATGTATGAAAGAATTGACCGATAAATTAAATAGGAGGTGGACTGAATGGATATCGCAGCTTTATCAATTGCCATGAACCAAGCGACTTTAATGCAAAATGTATCTTTAGCTGTTACAAAACAGGCAATGGAGATGCAACAGCAGAATACAGAACAGTTAGTTGAAATGTTAGATGCTCCACATCCGACAGCCGGACATACAATTGACATTCAAGTATGATTAAAGGTAAGGTAGCTTGAAGATAGAAAGCTACCTTTATCTTTGTGTCTAATGGTTGCTCTAATAAGAAAGTAGAATGCGTTAAAATGTAACTTTTTGAAGACGTAAAACTACCAATAATACGATATACTATTTATTAATAACAGATTTTAAAGGAGGCGGAATTTGTTGAAGAAGATTCCATACATACTTCTGATTTTGTTATTTGCGGTTTTTGGATTTTCATCGAGTCAACCAGCCAATGCTGCTACTCAAATGGTGACAGGATCCTTTGTCGATGTAACATTTTCAGAATATGCAAATCCAAACGGAGTACTAGAAAAAAAACTAAGTAAAATCACTTTACAAAATGACAGCGGTCGTACAGTTACATACAATATTAATGACAATGCCCGCCTGTATATTAATAATACTGTCACTACCATTGATGGTTTTAAAATGGGAATGAAGGTAGAGGCAGATATTTCTCTTCGAAGTGTTGTTGAACTACGCGGTTCATCTAATTCTACAAAGGATACTGAAACTACATCTCCTTCAGTTGAACAAAATACGAAAAAAGCAACGGTTACTGGGGTAGTCACAAGTATTGATCCTAACGGACTATTCATCATGTTTAAGCCAGATATTGGAGAGGAAACAACCTACTATCTAAATAAAGATACAAGCTATCAAAAAAATTCTTCATCTGTGGATATTAGTTCCCTCTATGTAGGAGATCGAATTAAGCTTAGTCTTAAAAATTTAAATACGTCTATCGTTACTAAAGTAGATATTAGTGAAACGGGTACATTAGTAGAAAATCTTTATAAAGGTGAAATACAAGTCGTTAATGCGAATGCAAATAAATTAACGATAAAAAATCAACATGCCTTTGTAAATTGGGACTTTGGTTCAGAAACGACAACTGCTTTATCTACGATGGATTTTTCATCAAAGGTACCTATTTATGTAGGGAATACAAAAATTGATAAAGGTCAGTTAAAAAACTATATTGGCAGTGAAGCATATTATGCTACGGTTAAACAATTTGGTAAAGAAGTAATTGAGAAAATTGTTGTCTTAAAAAATAACGAACGAACTTACTATGAGCCTATGCTTTCTGTGGATACAAAATATCAATTACTAAAACTTAAATCTGCTGGTACATTGTACTTCCATGATGGCACAATTTTAATTCGTAATGGGCGTTTAATCGAACCTACTGGCTTGCTAGCTTATGGAACAGCCTTTGTTATCTCGGACGGGGCTGCACGTGATCACTACGCACAGGTTGTCCAAGTGACAAGTGATAGCTTTATGTCTCCGAACTTAGCAGGTCATGAATTATACTATGGTCGCTTGTCTCAAGCAGATGGCTATCTAATTGAAATTGATGATGCGATGAAGATTGATTCCAATGTCTTTAAGAAAACAGAGCATACTGTTTTATCAGTAAGTAATTCTACTAAGGCAATAGTGGATGATGGCAAAAAAGTATATAGTGTTATCCCTGATATTGAGCTTCATTTATTTGAAGGCGATTATGGCTACTTCTATGTGAAAGATGGACATATCCAGGCTGTTCATATCCTTGATAATGCTAAGCCAGTTGCACCTTTAATGCTGGCAGGTAAGCTGCAATCAGTTAAATCAACATATCCAGCTGTTATCAATGTAAAGAGTGTCAGTCAATGGCAAAAAGGTCGTTGGTATGAAGCGGGAGAAATGGTTGATATGAATATTGATCAAACTACTCTTATAAAAGCTGGTAAAGTTATTCAACCAACGGATTTAAAACCTTCTGATCGTTTAGTAGTATTATCAGATCGTTTTGGCAAAGCTCATTTTATTTTAGTAGATTAATTTAATAAAATTTGTGAGTCTCTTGTGAGTAGAATAGATGAAAGATAGGCTATATGCGTTGAAGTGAGTGTATACTTATTCTTTTATTATGATACTTGCAGGAGACATGCGGATTTTAAGCTTTTTTATGCATGATTTTTGGCAGCCCCTATATAGACGTGCATGAAATGAAAGAGAGGGACAAAAAACGAATGCGAAAACATTTATCTAAAATAATGTTAGTAGTTCTTGCGATAGCTGTATTTGGCGTTACCATCCCGCAAAATGCATTAGCTGCTTCATTAGAAACTACAGGTGCTGTAAAAAATGAATATACATATGAAGAAGCTGTTTTCATTACAGGAACACCAGTTATTTTTAAAGGGACAAGTAAAGATATTAAAATTACTGAAAAAGAATCAAAAGGAAAATTAACAGAGACCTATAGCCTTAAGCTGACAGCGAGTAATGGGGCTACTTTAACACGAAATATTGCCTACGAATCAGATGTTGTCGATTATGCAACGATTGGTCAAAAAACGTCCAATGGTGTTGTGAAAAAGTATGCTGAAAAAATCGTGATTGGTAAAACTACCTATACATTAGTAGATTACCAATTTTCTCAAGGTACGGTGACGGACAATCGTGCTGCCTCGGATTATTATTCTGGTAATGTAATTTCTAGAAAAACCTATTCCTTCCAGTCAGGAACGGGGAAAAATGCAGTTCAAAATACAGTAACCATTGATACTGATAGTCGACATGCTGGCTATGAAAATTTCTGGGGAGCAACAGAAACACAAATTACAGAAGCGGTTTATTCTTTTAGTGATGGCAAGACAAGCCATGTGAAAAATCGATTATCTACAAGTAAATCACGTGTATTAAACTATGAACAAAACCTAGGAAGCTTAGGTAGCTTTGATGGTGGATATGCAGTTGTAAGTGAAAAAGATGTTATTTCCGAATATACGTATAATTTAGCCTCAGGACAAAAGGGGACGTTAGACCTAGACACGGAATATATGCCAACTATTGAAAGATTAATCATTCCTAAGTTTAGAGATTTAAACAATCATTACGCGAAGGAAGCAATTGATAAATTATACTCTTTAGGTATTTACACAGATACAAGTAACTTTTTCTCTCCGAATACTCCAATGAAGCGTTTTGACTTTACAACAGCGATTGGTAAAGCGGTTGATTTACGTGTTATGCAAGAAAAAGAAAATAAATCGAAAAAAACTGCATCTACAAGTGTTTTTAAAGATGTGAAGCGTACTGTAAAGGATTATGCCTATATTGAATCAGCTGTCAAGAAAGGAATTATTAAAGGAGTTACACCTGAGTATTTCAAACCAGATAGTCCGATTACACGTGGTCAAGCTGCGACGATATTTGTGCGTGCCTTAGGACTTGAAAACAAAGCACCAGACCCAGGCTATGTAACTAAATTTACAGATGATGCTCAAATTCCAAATTACACAAAAGACGGGATTTACATTGCTAATGAGTTAGGCTTAATGACAGGTGACCCTGTAACAGGCAGATTTAACCCTAACCAGCCATTAACGCGGGCACAGGCATCAGTAGTGCTGGAACGTTTCTTGAATTATTTGGAAAATGATCTAAAACAAAACTATCGTGATGACATATTGTTCTTCAATTAAAGAAAGGACTGAACTACATGGCACATGCTAAAAAAGCATTGTTATCACTGCTTTGCTTCGTACTAGTATTTATGTCAGCAGCTCCTGCTGTTACTTGGGCAGCCACGACAATTCAGGATGTACCGACGAATAATAGTAAATACAAAGCTATATCATGGGCAGTTGATAATGACTTACTATCATTGAATGGCGCTAATAATTTTTTACCAGATGAACAAATAACTGAACAAGAGCTTGTAGTTATGCTCGCAAAGCTTGATCGTAATTATGCATTAACGTATAACGAAAGTGTAGCGTATAACTTCTATAGTGATTTCTACTTACCTTTTAATGGTACACATGCAACTGCGAATCGTTCCAAAGCAATAACACGTGGTCAATTTGCACGGGTATATGCAGCCTTTAAAGGTTTAGATTTAGATGAACCTCAAGCAGTACAATATTTATATACAAATGATATTTCAACAGGTAGTACAGGAAAGAAAACATTTGCTGATTTTAATCCCTCTACAAAATTAAATCGTGGGGATATTGCAGTATTTTTATATCGTGCTGTACAAAATGGTTCCTTAAGTGTTCAAGGATTAAAACGTGCTGCTGCTGGCCGTGATAATGATAAAGTTACTTTACCAGCAGGCTTTA
The DNA here is from genome assembly GCF_058803665.1 of Lysinibacillus sp. GW821-FHT14F06. Classification (NCBI taxonomy): domain Bacteria; kingdom Bacillati; phylum Bacillota; class Bacilli; order Caryophanales; family Bacillaceae; genus Lysinibacillus; species Lysinibacillus sp. GW821-FHT14F06. Next base: position 225,870 of record NZ_JBXAPF010000003.1, on the reverse strand, counting down.
TGGGCTCAGGTAGTGCAGATTTTGAAGAACCAAAGGATAATTCCAATGATTTTACTGGACCAGAATATGTAAATAATGCTTTACAAAGCATCGATGTTGAAAAACCAGATTTAATTGCAAATGGAGTTGACTCAACACTAATTACAGTATCGTTAAAAGCCTGTAATGGTGATCCAATTGCAGACGATAAATCTTATACATTCCGTGTAACTTCATCATATGGTGCAACAATTGTGGATACAGCAGGCGATCCAGTTAGAAACGTACAATCTGATGGCTCTACAGTGACAGCTATAGTAAAAGCACCAGCATTAACAAAGTCTGTCCGTGACACTATTTCTTTCGAGTTGATTAACAATACAGATCCAAGTATGAAATGTCTAGTAGGTGAAAAATTAAATGCACAGGTGCGTTACTCACCTCAACCAGAGATGCGTATTGATTACCAAGTGTATGATCCAGCCAATACCGATGATGATAATGGAAATGTTACACCTCCATTTAAACCTTACGAAAAATTGCCTGAGTTCTTTACGGAAAATATCATTGATGTTTACAATCCAGTTCCTTTAGACAAAGATGCAGATAAAAAGCTGTTTAGTATTGGTCAGCAAACGAATGTAACAGATGCACTTGGCAATGTGCAAAATACGTATTTAAGATATGGTGGTTCTGATCCAAAATATCCTGCTTTAGGTTATGAGAATGCCATTTTACAGTTTGAAAACTATGATATTTCCGTTTATTTATTTGAAGAACTATTAAATCGACGTTTGAAGGATTCCGTGACAACACCAGCTAAAACAGAAATTATGTATATGATTTCTGATGATGGTCGTCCTATCTATCGTGTGCAAGGAATTGACGATGCGATTGCTTCACAGGTAGAAAATATAAATCCGGTTGGTTCCATTATTCAGCTGATGAATCATATGCCAGAGGAAAAGAAATTAACATTAGAGCATTATGATAGTGTTATGAAAATATATGCTATTCTTACGAATTTGAGTAACTATGATCGAACAGTTCTATTAAAATATCAAGGCGGTAAATTACTTGGACAGGTAGAGGCTTATAAAAAGCGTGTAGAAGCATTAAAAGAAAGCGCAGAGGCAGCATCTAGACCATCTGGTAAAGATCGTTACACAAAAGTAATGGTTACATTAGTGAGAGCTGGCGGGGAACCAATTACTGACTATCAAGGAACTGTAAAAATTAAATTCGATGGTGTAGAAAAGACGGCTTCATTTGTGACAAATACCTCGGATTATTTAGATAAAACAGGGGGACCTGGAACAGCGGTAGCTTACTTTGATTCTATTATTTATGGGAAATCTAAAGTAGAAGCAACACTAGTCAATAAAATTGATCCGCGTTATACCACAATATTAAAAGACCTGACGGATAAAACGATTACTAAGGAAATTTTTACGAATCCGTATTTCAGTAAAAATTCTTGTTCATTAGCAACAGAGGTCGCATTTGTGGTTGATTATTCTGCATCCATGAAAACTGCTGATCAAACAAATTTCCGTGGTAAGAAAACGTTGGAAGCTATAAACCAAATTAAGGCAAAAAATAATATAGTGGTAGAAACGAATACAAAAGCTACTGTACTAGCAGAAGGCAGTACGGAGAATGTATTGAAAAAAGATCTCTATAAAACATCGAAAGAGAAGGGTGCTACAGACATCTTTGCAGGTATTGAATTAGCCCTTACGAAATTCTCAAACGATGCGAAAACGTCAAAAGCAATGGTTGTCATATCTGATGGCAAGACAAGTAAATCGAAAATGACAAAAGTGCTGAATGATGCGAAAAAGCAAGGCGTTAAAATTTATACAGTAAGTATGGGTAAAAAATCACAAATCAATGATGCCATTTTAATGCAGCTGGCTTCAGAAACTGGTGGAACTTATTATCATGCAATCGATAATTTACAGTTACATCAAGTGTTCCAAAAATTAATTGATGCGATTTTATGTAAAACAACTTCTTCAAGCTGTGTAAATCCTGATAATCTATTTGAAGAAGCATCTGTTACATTACGCAAAGGGAATATTACAATGAATGCTAGAATTGATGGTAATTGTTCAAATGTTGCGAAGGTTAATGTGCGCTTCACCTCTGTAAGCGGAGATGTACAATTCGAATTAAAGAAACGTAGTGATAATGTATATATGCTGACAAAAACAGTTCAAACTATGCAAGACTTCAAGGTGAACAACGAAATAGAATTTGTAGCATATGATAAAGAAGATAAAATCATCACGTTAAAGACAGTAACAATCACTAATTAATAGATATAGCTGCTCCTTCTCAAGGGGCAGTTTTTTAATTTGAAACAGGCCGTATAATTTGTTACACTTAGTTTATAATAATTCTAATGTAGATGACGAATCACAGTTCTTCATGACATGTTCACAAATTATAGATGAACTTCTGTCGAACTGTGCTATAATGAGATTTGTGAATTAGAACGTGTGAGGTGTTATTCATGCATACCATCGTAGTAGGCTTGAATTATAAAACAGCGCCTGTTGAAATTCGTGAAAAGTTATCATTCATAGAGAGTGAACTGCCACAAGCAATGGAAGCGCTGCAAAAACAAAAAAGCATATTAGAAAACGTTATTGTTTCAACATGCAACCGAACAGAAATTTATGCTGTAGTGGATCAATTGCATACGGGACGTCATTTTGTCAAACAATTTTTAGCAAATTGGTTCGATTTACCGGCGGAGACATTTTCTTCTTATCTAACTATTCGAGAAGAAGATGAGGCAATCGAGCATTTATTCAAAGTGACGGCAGGAATTGATTCTATGGTTCTTGGTGAAACGCAAATTTTAGGTCAAGTAAAGAAAAGCTTCTTAAGTGGACAAGAGATTGGAACAACAGGTACGGTATACAATCAGCTATTTAAACAAGCAGTGACATTTGCGAAGCGTGCACATAATGAAACGGCTATCGGTGAGAACGCGGTATCAGTTTCTTATGCAGCAGTTGAATTAGCGAAGAAAATTTTTGGGTCCCTACAGCGCAAACATGTGGCCATTTTAGGTGCTGGAAAAATGGGGGAACTTGCTATTGAAAATCTTTACGGAAGCGGTGTAGGAAAAGTAACCGTTATTAACCGTACATTTGAAAAAGCAGAAAGCCTGGCAGCTAAATTCCATGGTGAAGCAAAATCAATGAAAGAGCTGCAATGTTCTTTACTGGAAGCGGATATTTTAATTACGTCTACAGGTGCTACAGATTATGTGATTGATTATGAACTGATGCAATTTGTTGAACGTTTACGTAAAGGTAAACCATTATTTATGGTAGATATTGCGGTACCACGTGATATTGATCCGCGTGTTGGAGATTTACCTAATGTTTTCTTATATGATATAGATGATTTACAGGGGATTGTTGAAGCAAACTTAGCTGAGCGTGAGCGTGCGGCAGCTGATATTACGTCAATGATTGGCAAAGAAGTTCTTCAATTTAAAGACTGGGTTGCAACTCTCGGTGTTGTGCCAGTGATTTCAGCGTTACGTAAAAAAGCTAGTCATATTCAAGAAGAGACAATGATTAGCATTGAAAATAAAATGCCGGATTTAACGGATCGTGAACGTAAAATTTTAAGTAAACATACTAAATCTATTATTAATCAGCTGTTAAAAGAGCCCATCTTACAAGCAAAAGAAATGGCGAATTCACCAAAAGCAAATGAACAGTTACGTTTATTCCAACAAATTTTTGGTATTGAGGAAGCTGTAGAAGCTGAGGTACATGCAATGACAAAGCAAGAGCTTGATCGTAAAGAGCGTGTGCAATCAACACAACCTTCTACTGAACCAAAGTACTCTTTCTAAGATGTCTATACGTTCGTATTGAAGCATGAACCGAATCAAGGATTGGGCAAATCCGTAATTTTCTCACGAACGAGATTTTCTACTGATATTACATGAGGCGTTTTCGTATCTGTGTGGTAAACTAAGGATACGAAAACGTTTTTCTTTTCTAGGCTAAAGTTGAATATTTCTTTAGCAATTTCGATACAAAGAAGGGATGTCTATTGGCTGATTTGACAATGACAAGGCTTTATGAAGTAATGATCGTCTTGTATGCGATCAGTCTAGTATTTTACTTTACTGATTACTTTTATAAACAAGTACGAGCAAGGCGTATTGCTTTTTGGCTTGTTTCATTTGTATGGGTAATACAAAGTGCCATAATTTTATTAACCTTTGTGGAAACCAAGCGTTTTCCGATTTTATCCTTGTCTGAAGGGATTCTTTTTTATTCCTGGCTGCTCGTTACATTATCTATTATTCTGCATTGCATTGCGCGAGTAGATTTACCTGTATTTATTATTAATATATTAGGGTTTTTATTTGCTAGTATTTTTACTTTTATGCCTAAAAGACCGACAGGAGCAGTTAGTGATACTTTAATTTCGGAAATGCTTTTTATCCATATATCATTTGCGATTTTATCGTATGCAGCATTTACGCTAACATTTGTATTTGCGATATTGTATTTAATTTTATATCGATTACTTAAAAAGAAAAAATGGTCATATTTATGGACAAGGCTGCCATCTTTGCAACAAACGAGTAGCTGGATGAATATATCATTCTTTATTGGAATTCCTATGTTATTTATAAGTTTAGTTTTAGGGTTTGAATGGGCACTATTAACGTTAGAGAGTCTTTCGATTTTTGATGCAAAAATCATTGGTTCATTCATTATCTTAATTTTGTATTGCTTGATATTGTATGTGAATCGCAAAAGTAAGCTAACAGGTACAACTTATGCATGGGTACATATTTACGCATATTTATTAGTTGTTGTGAACTTCTTCCTAGGAAGTAGTTTATCGCGATTCCATTTATGGTATTAGAAGAAAGGTTGGAGACTGTTGAGAAAAATTATTGTAGGTTCTAGGAGAAGTAAGCTGGCATTAACACAAACAAATTGGTTTATTAATGAATTAAAGGCAGCTGGCGTACCATTTGAATTTGAAGTAAAGGAAATTGTTACAAAAGGCGACCAAATTTTAGATGTGCAACTTTCAAAAGTTGGAGGAAAAGGGCTTTTCGTTAAAGAAATTGAACAAGCATTGTTTGATAAGGAAATTGATTTTGCTGTTCATTCGATGAAGGATATGCCCGCAGTACTACCTGAGGGACTAGTAATAGGCTGTATTCCACCGCGTGAAGATGCACGTGATGCATTTATTTCAAAAGGACATGTGAAATTCGCCGATCTTCCTGCTGGTGCTGTAGTAGGAACAAGCTCACTTCGACGTAGTGCTCAGTTGCTAACAGTCCGCCCTGATATAGAAATTAAATGGATCCGTGGAAATGTAGATACACGTTTGGCAAAGCTTGAAACAGATGAATATGATGCCATTATTTTAGCGGCTGCTGGACTAAAACGTCTAGGCTGGAGCGATGAAGTGGTGACTGAGTTTTTACCTGTTGAGGATTGTCTTCCAGCTGTAGCGCAAGGTTCACTTGGGATTGAATGCCGTGGTGATGATACTGAACTATTAACAGAATTAGGCAAATTAACTGATAGCGTTACTTGGCAAGAAGCACATGCAGAACGTGCTTTCCTTGCAGCTATGGATGGTGGCTGTCAAGTACCTATCGCAGGATATGCTAAATCGAATGGGGAAGAAATTACAATAACTGGCCTTGTTGCTGCACCAGACGCCTCAGTTGTTTATAAGGAGACAGTAGTCGGCTCTGATGCGGAGGCAGTTGGGAAAGAGCTTGCTGAGATTTTAACGAAGCAAGGTGCCTTTGAATTAATTCAGCGTGTAAAGGCAGAGCAAGATGCAAAGTAATTTACCTTTAGAAGGTAAAACAATTATTTTGACAGGTACATCTAAAACGGCAACAATAATAGATGACATTACAGCTTTAGGTGGACGTGCCGTCATTGCCCCATTGATTGAAACTTGCGAGCTGATAGATAGAAATGATGATGTACAAATAGAGTTTGCGCGTCAATTTGAATGGCTTATTTTTACAAGTCAAAATGCTGTAGACGCTTTTGCCAGTAAAATGCAACGATTTAATTTAAGTGCAAGGCATTTCCAAGGGAAGATTGCTTCCATTGGCACTAGAACAACTACAGCACTAGAAAATCTAGGATTCCATGTAAGTTTTATGCCTTCCATCTTTAGTGCAGATGTATTTGTTAAAGAATTTCCCGAAGTAGCAGGTAGTAATCCTAGTTGTCTATTTATTCGTGGAGAAAAAGCGAAAAACACACTGAAGGAAGGTCTGCCCTTTAAAATAAAGGAATGGACAGTGTATGAAACGATTGAGCGTCATGACCAAAAACAAATCATTATAGAATGCATACGTGCAAGTAATGATGTCACGGTGATTTTAGCTAGTCCTTCGGCTGTTGATGTCTATGCAATGGATGTAGCTTCAGTCATTGGGTGGAAGGCGACTCGTATTGCAGCAATTGGTCATATTACAGAAGCGGCTATTTCAAATCACGGTGCTACAGTAGATGTTAAGCCTAGCGTATATACTATGCACGCAGTCATCGAAGAAATAATGAAAGTAGGGTACAGAAAATGACAAAATTACAATTTCAAAGACATCGTCGTTTGCGAGCAAATGCAGCGATACGATCAATGGTAAAAGAAACTTACTTACACAAAGAGGACTTAATCTATCCTATTTTCGTTATGGAAGGCGAAAATATTAAAAACGAAGTACCTTCTATGCCAGGTGTTTTTCAATTTTCATTAGATAAATTTGAAGCTGAGATTGATGAAGTTGTAGCATTAGGAATACCAGCAGTTATTTTATTTGGCTTACCTGCTGAAAAGGATGCGGTTGGTACTGGAGCATTCCATGACCATGGTATTGTGCAAGAGGCAACGCGTCTTGTTAAAGAACGCCACCCAGAGCTTTTAATCATAGCAGATACTTGTTTATGTGAATTTACAGATCATGGACATTGTGGCTTAATTGAAGGTGATCAAATTTTAAATGATCCTTCTTTAGAAATTTTAGCGCGTACAGCCGTGTCACAAGCAAAAGCAGGAGCAGATATCATCGCGCCGTCGAATATGATGGATGGCTTTGTTGCTGCAATACGTGCGGGCTTAGACGAAGCAGGCTTTGAACATATTCCAATCATGTCATACGCAGTTAAATATGCATCTAGCTATTACGGGCCATTTCGTGATGCAGCTGACGGTGCTCCTCAATTTGGCGATCGTAAATCATACCAGATGGACCCATCGAATCGTATAGAGGCATTCCGTGAAGCGGAGTCAGATATTGAAGAAGGTGCGGATTTCTTAATTGTTAAGCCAGCACTAAGCTATTTGGATATTATTCGTGATGTGAAAAATAATTATACTTTACCGATCGTTGCGTACAATGTTTCTGGAGAATATGCAATGATCAAAGCAGCAGCTATTAATGGCTGGATTGAAGAAAAAAATGTAGTGCTTGAAACATTATTAGGCATGAAGCGCGCAGGCTCTGATTTAATCATTACGTATCATGCAAAAGATGTTGCACGTTGGTTGGAGGAGAAATAAATGACACGTTCTTACGAAAAATCAAAACAAGCATATGCGGAAGCAATTAATTTAATGCCAGGTGGTGTCAGTAGCCCCGTACGTGCATTCAAATCTGTTAATATGGATCCTATTTTCATGGAATCTGGGCATGGTGCTATTATTAAAGATATTGATGGCAATGAATATATTGATTATGTATTATCATGGGGTCCACTTATTTTAGGTCATACACATCCTGAAGTTGTTCAAGCAATTGCAGATGCAGCAGCGAAGGGCTCTTCATTTGGGGCGCCAAGCTATACTGAAAATCGTTTAGCTAAATTGGTATTAGAGCGTTTACCAGGCATGGAAATGATTCGCTTTGTATCTTCTGGTACAGAGGCAACAATGTCTGCACTCCGTGTCGCTCGAGGAGTGACAGGACGAGATAAAATTTTAAAATTTGAGGGCTCTTATCATGGGCATGGAGACTCATTACTAATTAAAGCGGGCTCAGGTGTAGCTACATTAGGCTTACCTGATAGCCCTGGTGTTCCAGCAGATGTTGCACGTAATACATTAACAGTTGCATACAATGATTTAGAGGGTGCAAAGTTAATTTTTGAAAAGTTTGGAGCTGAGCTTGCAGGCGTAATTGTAGAGCCAGTAGCTGGAAATATGGGTGTCGTGCCTCCGCAGCCAGGCTTTTTAGAAGGTTTACGTGCATTAACGAAGGAATATGGAGCATTGTTAATCTTCGACGAAGTTATGACTGGCTTCCGTGTAGATTATAGTTGTGCACAAAGCTATTTTAATGTGACACCAGATATCACAACATTAGGTAAAGTAATTGGCGGTGGACTACCTGTAGGTGCTTATGCAGGGAAGAAGGAAATTATGGAGCAAATAGCACCAGCAGGCCCAATCTATCAAGCTGGCACACTCTCAGGGAATCCATTAGCTATGACTGCAGGCTATGAAACATTATCACGCCTTGATAAAGGTTCATATGAATACTTCAAAAAGCTAGGAGATCAATTAGAGGCTGGTTTCCGAGAAGCAGCCACAAAATACAATATACCGCATACTGTCAATCGTGCTGGTTCAATGATAGGATTCTTCTTTACGAATGAGAACGTGATTGATTTTGCTACAGCGAAAGCATCTGATTTACAATTATTTGCTGAATACTTCCGTCTAATGGCGGAGGAAGGAATATTCTTACCGCCATCTCAATTTGAAGGATTATTTATTTCAACTGCACATACAGAGGAGCATATCGCTAAAACGGTGGATGCCTTCCATAAAGTATTTGCTCAATTAGCTAGATAAGATTTAATGGCATGCTAGATTAATTTCTGGCATGCATTTTTAATTGTTTGAAAAACCACTAGCTATATGGTGTTTTTTTTGGGGCAAGCTTGATAAAAGTTAAGAGCATGTCCTCTCTAAAAACCGATATTTTTTACTTCAAAACATATCATTGTAATTATTGCGTTCATTATTATCAACGATAAATCTTTGTTGGGTAAAGGACCTGATTTTGTAAAAATTATATCTTTCAGCATAGTCAATTTGTAGTCAAATCGTTTATAATATAGCTATTCATAAAAGAAAGTAGTGAATTGATATGGCAACAGGCACACATATAGTCGAAGTACCCGTAGGAATTGATCATGTATGGGATTTCGTCAGCGATATGGAAAAATGGGCAAAGCTTGTCCCAGGTTATAACGCACATGAAATGATTGATGACAAACATTCAACATGGACTTTTAAAGGCAATGTTGGGGTTCTGAAAAAAACAGTTCAAGTTGAAATTACTATTTTAGAATGGGTTGCCCCTAGTAAAGTAACATTTGAATTAAAAGGTCTTTCGGATAATTTTACAGGTAACGGATATTTCCTTGCAGAAAGCATCGATGCAGAAAATACTAAAATGACAGGCTTTTTAGAGGTAGTAGCAGGTGGATTAGCAGGTCCTGTTTTAAATCCAATCTTTAAGCCAATCGTACCAAAAGCAACACAGATGCTAACAGATCGTGTAGCAAATAAAATTAAATTGGTACATGTATAATTTCATTTGTTTATCAGTAAAATGGCATGCTAGAAATTTTTCTAGTATGCCATTTTTTTGAAAAAGCATCATATTGTTATTTAAAGCAAGAGTATACAATCATTTTTTCTTTCAGCCTTAATTTTTCAATAGCATACCGACCTCTCTTACTTCATATGATGCAAGGGGAGGGATTATTATCGAACACAAAACTTGGAATATGCGTGAAACTTTCTGTTTTCCTGGCTACGGCTGCCCAACAGAAATAGCAGCTGTGCAAATTAAGCCTCAGTGGCAGACGATGCAATTAGAAGATTCATTGCGATTAATGGGTATTTATCATATTACAGCACATGTTCGCTTTGATTTTCAAGATATGCAAGCTTTTAAAGATGATGAAGAATTAGTAAAAATTGATGCGCTTGATATTCAAGGGGATACTGGTTATTTTGAATATGCAGTCCCATTACATGTCGACTTACCTAAAGACTCAGCTCTCGAGGATTTAATGGTAAAAGATGTTCGACCAACACTTACTAACCAAATGTGTCAGCTTGAATGGACTGTTACAAGTATTTTTAATGAACAAGAACTAGTATTAGAAAATGCTTGTGCTTTTGACCAACAATCGGCCACAGTTAAAGCTGAAAAATCAATTACGGTAGAAGAAACAGCACCGCTAAAGCAACATGTAGCTGTTTCAGCCCCAATAGAAGCACAGGCTGAAGTGAAAGTTGCTTCAGCAAAACTTGACAAACTTACAGCGAGTGAACAAAAAACTGTATTAAGAGAATCTTCAAGTCAGATTGTAGTTCGTGAGTCCAGCTCCTGGCAAGAGGTGCCATCTATGATCTGGGATTTAGAAGAAGGTTATACACCGCTAAAAGTTCGTGTCTCAAATGATATCATTTAAGAGTAAATAGCTTAGAAGTAGTAGGAGCAGTAAAAAGATAAAGTCTCCAGATGTTGGAATAATGATTACACGTATAAATTGAAACGCACAAATTGGCACAATAATTGTTCTACAATAAAAGCGAAGTTGCCTTAGCCATGGTGGTAAAAAACAGGGATTATACTTACGTCGTCGCATTTAAATATTCACTTCCTTTTCTATTTACTTTATTGTGAACACTAAAAATGACTAAATCACTTGAAAGATTGCACGATTTTGCGGTACAATGTGTAAAAATTGATATAGATGCTATGATAGGGAAGAGTAAATTATTCGTACATTTTTAGAGAGGAAACGGTAGCTGAAAAGTTTCTATTTGTGCCTAATTGAACGTAGCCCTTGAGCAGCTTTAGTGAACTAATAGTAGTTAAAGCCGGTTAAACACCGTTACCGAATTAAGAGCCAGTAGTAAAAAGGCTTAAGTAGTGCTATTTCTATTCATAACACTTACTTTACCACTGCTGGAATTAAAGGTGGTACCGCGAACTAAAACTCCTTCGTCCTTTTTGACGTTAGGAGTTTTTTTATTTTCAATCAAACTTCTGATGGATGTCTTTGGAACATAAGTCATGGAATGATTGAAGCTTTTCGATTTTTGCCAAAATCACACACAACAGGAGGAGTCAAAATGACAGAAAACATTTCAATGCCAACTAAATATGACCCACAGTCCATTGAAGCTGGTCGCTATGAATGGTGGTTACAAGGGAAGTTCTTCGAGGCGCAACCAGAAAGTGGGAAAAAACCCTATTCGATCGTTATTCCACCACCGAACGTAACAGGTAAATTACATCTAGGTCATGCTTGGGATACGACATTACAAGATATTTTAACGCGTATGAAGCGTATGCAAGGATACGATGCGCTTTGGTTACCTGGTATGGACCATGCGGGAATCGCAACACAAGCCAAAGTCGAAGCAAAACTACGAGAGGATAATATTACACGTTATGATTTAGGACGTGAAAAATTCCTCGAAAAAACATGGGAGTGGAAAGAAGAATATGCTAATCATATTCGCGATCAATGGGCAAAGCTTGGTCTTGGATTAGACTACACGCGTGAGCGCTTCACTCTTGATAAAGGTCTTTCTGATGCTGTTAAAACGGTTTTTGTTGATTTATATGAAAAGGGCTTAATCTATCGTGGTGAACGTATTATTAACTGGGACCCTGCAGCGAAAACTGCTTTATCAGATATTGAAGTTATCTATCAAGATGTTCAAGGTGCGTTCTATCATATGAAATATCCACTAGCAGATGGCTCAGGGCATGTAGAGGTTGCCACAACACGTCCTGAAACGATGCTTGGTGACTCAGGAGTAGCCGTTCATCCAAATGATGAGCGTTATAAGCATCTAATCGGTAAAACCGTTATTTTACCAATCGTTGGTCGTGAAATCCCGATTGTAGCCGATGATTACGTAGATATGGAATTTGGTACTGGGGTTGTAAAAATGACACCAGCCCATGATCCGAACGACTTTGAGGTTGGAAATCGTCACAATTTAGAGCGCATTCTTGTAATGAATGAAGATGGCACAATGAATGAGCTTGCTGGCAAATATAACGGTATGGATCGTTTTGAATGTCGTAAGCAAATTGTCACTGATTTACAAGAAGCAGGTGTATTAATTCGTATTGAAGAGCATATGCATTCAGTGGGACATTCTGAACGTTCTGGTGCTGTTGTAGAGCCATACCTCTCAGCACAATGGTTCGTTAAGATGCAGCCACTTGCTGATGCTTCACTTGAGATTCAAAAAGACGAAGAAGGTAAAGTAAACTTTGTACCAGCTCGTTTTGAAAACACATACTCTCGCTGGATGGAAAATATTCGTGATTGGTGTATCTCTCGCCAATTATGGTGGGGTCATCAAATCCCAGCTTGGTACCACAATGAAACAGGCGAAATTTACGTAGGAAAAGAAGCACCAGCAGATGCAGAAAATTGGACACAAGATGAAGATGTTTTAGATACATGGTTTTCTTCAGCACTTTGGCCATTTTCTACAATGGGCTGGCCAGACGAGGCAAATGAAGAATATAAACGTTACTACCCAACAAGTACATTAGTAACAGGCTATGATATTATTTTCTTCTGGGTATCTCGTATGATCTTCCAAGGTCTTGAGTTTACAGGTCAGCGCCCATTCAAAGATGTATTAATTCATGGTTTAGTACGTGATGGTGAAGGACGTAAAATGAGTAAATCACTTGGCAATGGTGTTGATCCAATGGACGTTATTGAGAAGTATGGTGCTGATTCCTTACGTTACTTCTTAGCAACTGGATCATCTCCTGGACAGGATTTACGTTATACAACAGAAAAAGTTGAAGCAGTTTGGAACTTTGCGAATAAAATTTGGAATGCCTCTCGTTTTGCGCTTATGAATATGGATGGTATGACATATGAAGAAATCGACTTATCTGGTGAAAAGTCAGTTGCCGATAAATGGATTTTAACTCGTTTAAATGAAACAATTGAGCGTGTAACATCCCTTGCAGAACGTTACGAATTTGGTGAAGTGGGTCGAGAGCTTTATAATTTCATTTGGGATGATTTCTGTTCATGGTATATTGAAATGGCTAAATTACCTTTATACGGTGATGATGAAACAGCTAAGAAAACGACTCGCTCTATTTTAGCTTACGTATTAGATCAAACAATGCGTCTATTACATCCATTCATGCCATTCATTACAGAAGAAATCTGGCAACATCTACCACATGAAGGTGAATCTATTACGGTGGCAGCGTGGCCAACTATTCGAACGGACCTTCAATTTGCTGAAGAAGCAGATAACATGAAGCTCCTAATGGATATTATACGTTCAGTACGTAATATTCGTGCGGAAGTTAATACACCAATGAGCAAAAAAGTTCCTTTATTTATCTCAGCAAAAGATGCAGCAACTGTAGCTGTCCTTGATGCAAATAAAGCGTATTTAGAAAAATTCTGTAATCCAGAGTCATTAACGATTGGTGAAGATTTAGAGGCTCCAGGTCAATCTATGACAGCTGTAGTAACTGGTGCTGAGCTATTCTTACCTCTTGTTGGGCTTATTAACCTAGAAGAAGAGATTGCTCGTCTTGAAAAAGAATTAGACAAATGGGCAAAAGAAGTGAAGCTTGTATCTGGAAAATTATCGAATGAGAAGTTCGTGTCAAAAGCACCTGAAGCGTTAGTGAATGCAGAACGTGAAAAATTAGCTGATTATGAGAGTAAACATGCAGTTGTATTAAAACGTTTGGAAGAGTTGAAAAATATGTAAAATCGGAACAGTGGATGGCAATAAAGTCATCCACTGTTTTTCTTTTTATGCAACAAAAGATATGTATTGTATTAGGGAAAAATATGTAGTAATATTTAAAATAATTAGTATAATAGGTGAAAAAGTCTGTGTTGTATTATAGGTATAAAAAACTATTAACAAATAATGTGAAAATATGTCGTACCATTTGTTCTATTTGGAATGGTATTTTTATGGTGATAATAATGGAGGTAAAGTATGACAGGAAATATTACTACAATTATTTCAAAAGTCAACAAGGCTTGTGATGATTTAGATTTTGTTAGTGCAAGAGTATTGATTGAGACCAACCTTCTGAAATTATCAGAGGCAAAACATTATCGTTTATTGAATTCAAATGGCCGTGTACTTATTAAGCATATCCTAGCAGACAGTAAGAAAGAGGAATCAACAAATAAATTAACACGAAATGACTTATTAACTATTAAAAGAATTAACGAGTATTGCTCGAATTTTGATATTTCTATGCTAAAAAGAACTTTAAAAAGCTCCTTTGATTTAGTGCAAAGAGATGATGTTCTGCCATTGTTGAATACGGATGCTAAAATTATATTAGATAATATGGGAGCACTACTTGGTGTACACCAGCTTCAATAACACGAAATGAAATTGCTTAAAAACACACAGAACTTCACTTAATTAAAGTGCTTTTCTGTGTGTTTTTAACGTTCATAAAAGATTGGTTAGATGGAATTAGCGTTTTTTGCGAAATGTATGCGCAATAGGTTCACTTGTACTAAAATAGAGATATTGTAGTAAGAGGGAGTGTTACTTTTGTTTAAAACAATGAAAGAGTGTACAGATTTTATTTTTACATTAAAGGCAGTTGATTATAAACGTGCTCCGCTTGTCCTGATGAGAGAGGTGCTTACACTTTTTGATAATCCACAGGACAAATTTCGCGCTATTCATTTGGCAGGTTCGAATGGGAAGGGTTCCACTGTGAATGCGTTAAGAGAAATTTTACAACATGCTGGCTATAAAGTGGGTGCCTTTACTTCACCACATTTAGAGCAAGTGAATGAACGCATGACGATTAACGGCACTCCAATTGCGGATGAGGATTTTTTACTTTATATGAATAAAGTAGCTGAGCAGATTCATTTACATTATAAAGGTGAGTTCCCAAGCTTTTTTGAAGTTGTTACTTTAATAATGTTCCAATATTTTGCGGATCAAGCTGTAGATATCGCCCTTATTGAAACAGGACTTGGAGGACGTTTAGATGCTACAAATGTCATTACACCTGAGCTTTCAATTATAACTACCATATCACTAGAGCATACTGCGTTTCTAGGCGATACTTTAGCGAAAGTAGCATTTGAAAAGGCAGGTATCATTAAAGATGGTGTACCGGTTATAGTGGGCGTTAAAAATGATGAGGCACTTACTGTTATTCAGCAAATTGCAGAAGAACGTCATGCACTATGTTTAGTGATAGGCAAGGATTTTAGTGTTGCAAACATAACACAAGGTACTAATTTGCAGCATTTTCATTATAAAAAGGCAAATAATGAGATGACAGATGTCCCATTAAAGATGGCAGGATCTCATCAAGTCGATAATGCGAGCCTGGCGATTACAGCTATCTTCACATTAAGAGAAAAGCAAGTACTTAACATTTCTAACGAGTCAATACGTTATGCATTGGCAAATGCTCAGTGGGCAGGTCGTTTTGAACAATTGGTGGGCAATATTGTATTAGACGGTGCTCATAATTCTGAAGGCACAGCTGCACTTATTCAAACTCTTAAAGAGGTTTATCCAAATCAAAACTATCACTTTATATATGCCGCTTTATCAGATAAAGATCATGCGAACAGTATTGCTCTGATGGATCAAATTGCTGCATCAATATCCTTTACGCAAATAGATTTACCCAATGCCATGCCTGCTGGAAAGCTAGCTGAGCTCTCTTCAAATAGGGAGAAGACTTTTCGAAGAGATTGGAAGGAAATAGTGCGAAAAGTACTACATCAAAGAGATGAGAAGGACATTGTAATTATTACAGGTTCACTTTATTTTATAGCCGAAGTACGACAATGGCTTCAGGAGGGAGAACGATGATTCCTAATCTGAATCGTTATAAGGAGAAATGGAACGTTAAGAGCGATGATATTATTAAACCTGGTCTTGCTACAATTGGAGAAGCATTAATACAAGTTGGTAATCCAGAAAACGGATTGCAGATTGTCCATTTAGCAGGGACGAATGGTAAAGGCTCGACGCTTACATTTCTTGAGTCGATAGCGAAAGCGCATGGCTTGCGTGTAGGTAAATTTATGTCTCCCTGCATTGTTGATGTACATGACCAAATTCAAGTGGAGGGTCAAGCAATTACTGAAGCGGAGATGGATCGAGTATTCCAACAAATGCAGGTAGCTGATCTTAGTGGAAAATTAACGGATTTTGAGCTATTAACGGTTGCAGCATTTTTACATTTTGCTGCTAGTAATGTCGATATCGCCCTTATTGAAGCAGGTATGGGAGGCTTACTTGATAGTACAAATGTAGTGATACCGATAGTATCGATTATTCCAAGTATTGCTATAGAGCATACAAAATTTTTAGGCAATACCATTGAAAGTATCACTCATCATAAAGCTGGCATAATAAAGCCATATAAACCAGTCATAATCGGTGATTTACCACAAGAGGCAAAGGAAATCATCCATAAGGAAGCTCGGGAAAAACAGTCATCTGTACTTGAACTTAATCAGCAATTTTATGTAGAGCAAGAGAAGGATGGAGAGATATATGATTATGGTAAGTTGGGCTTCCGTATTTCCAAGCTATCACGGTCGATGAAGGGAGCACATCAGGCACATAATATGGCTTTGGCGATAACGGCCTTTTTTGAAGTTGCAGCTGATCTTGATATAAATGTCAATAAAAATGCTCTTCAAAAGGGAGTGAAAGAGGCAGCTATTTTAGGACGCTTTGAAGAAATTTTACCGTATGTAATTTTAGATGGTGCTCATAATCCGGCAAGTGTTGAAAAATTAATTGAAACGATAAAATATGAGTTTCCTGGTGAGCAAGTTGCATTTGTAATTGGAATACTAGCAGATAAAGATGTTCAGGAAATATTGCGGTTATTTGAGCAGGTAAGCGATCAATTTAATTTTGTTGATTTTAATAATTCTCGTGCAATGAGTGCTCAAAACATGCTGGAGCTATCTGGTGCACCCTATAAGGAAGTTTTAGTAGACTATGCTTCATTTTTACAACAGCAGTCTGAAAGAAAGTTGAGAACTATTGTAACAGGTTCGTTATATTTATTAACAGAAGTACGGAGTGGATTGAAAAATAGATAACATTTAGTGGTATCAGTACTCATTTTTATGGGTACTGATGCGCATTGTTTTTTTCTTGAAGCGCTCGATAGCATTGTTGCATATGTCAAATACTCCATGTTACAGGTGGTCCAAACGAAGGGGAATAGGACTCAGTTCATTAAGGATATAAAACAATTTCGCTTTATGGCTTTGAAAATGAAGAAATAACTGATTCTAAAATATTATGAACAACAAGAAACAGCTTTATCAATGTCTTTTTCACTTACATACACGGAACCCTCAGTATCTATTATATAGTCGATATTATTTTCTTTTAATCTTACTACTAATAATTCTCGTGACTCTTCTGATAAGTTTTCTTGTCTGGCAAAAGAAATGTAAGTTCCCTCAGTAGAATCCCCATTACTGCATCCATTCAATATACTCAAACATAAGATGATAGAAAGCCAACGCCTAATTTTTAACTTCATAAAATCTCCCTTCTATATCTCTAGACACAGTTCTAAAAAAAACACGTAAAATCAACGTTTCTAAAAATCAATTTCACGCGTCTTTAAAGGTTTAATCACTGTTAGTATAAAGTTCAAAGCAAATCTTCTTAGCTCTATTATTTATTAGTTAATTGCCCACCTATTATTTCCAGGATAGTTTCCCAGTATTTTTTCATTTCTTCTCTAACATACTGATCTGATAGTTTCTCTTGATGAAAGCTAATTGTTGTTTTATTGTCTGCTTTTGATAGAACGCGAATTTGAACTGTTGATGGCCGCTCCCATCCCTCCTTTTGCCATGTCAGACGAAGCTGCTGTAACGGTTTAACAATCCTAATTTCTCCTGACCCCAAATTTGTCTTGTATGTTTGACCAGGTTTTAGAGTAATGCCAGTGCTTTCCCCCAGCCAAAGGGTTAATCCATCTGGTGAAGTGAGGAGATTCCAAGCATCCTCTTGAGAGATTGAAAATGATCTTCTTACACCTATTTGAAAGCCAGCTGCTTTTGTTTGCCCAATAATTCTATCGTTTGCCATCTTGGTTTCACTCCAATCGTTTTATTTTGTCTATAAAGTTATTCGATTTCCCCTTCATAATTTCCTTGTCTATATAGCAGAATAGATTGTTTTTGAAGACGAAAATAGTTGTTTTTTTAGGTATATCTTCTGTAAAACTACTAAATCAAAATATAGCAAATTAGCATTTACAGCTGCTTTTTTACATATACTTATATCAAATTGTCGTCGATAGCAGTCTGAGATGTTGAAGGAAGAGGTGATGGATGAATGAAAATTGTCAGTCATGTGATAAAAAAACAAATATTTCGAGCAATGATTATTGGAGGAATAGTTGGACTTTTTGGTGTAGCGATTTTTCTAGGTATTCTTCAGGCGAGTACTCAATTATCTTTAAAAAATGATAGTAACGAGGTAGCAAACAGCAATAATAAGGATGCAGACTCTGAAACTATTCCGACAGCGGGAGGTGCCACAAAGTCATCCATGTTTTTTGCGAGTCAAGCAGGGGTTTATTCAAATTATGAAAGTGCCAGCTCCTTTGTCTCCGAGCACCCTTCATTAAAAGAAAGTGCCATTGTTGAGGTGGATGGGAAATTTTATGTTTGGACGAGCATGGTAACAGATGAAAGCCAGCTTACCTTTTTAGAAGATCCCGCTACTTTTAAAAAAGCATTTAATGTAAACAGTGATAGCTGTAAGGAGGCAACAATTGCAGAGCTCCCATCCGTGTTAGCCGATAAAAAAGCAACAAAATTAAATTTTAAGGAAAATTCAAAGGATTCTACTCTTCCTGCTGATTGGCAATCGATTGGAGCTGCAGCCTCTTCTATTTCAAATGATGTTAGCATTATTCGCCTGCAAGTTTTTGCCCATTACAAATCGAAAAATGCTTGTCTTCAAGTAAAATTTTAGCATGAAATCAGCATTATCTTGATTATTAGAAAATTTTCAAATACCAATTTCTCCGTTATGATAGCTAGTAAGGAGGAATGGTTAAATCATGTTTAAAACAAATCATAACCTTGTGCTTGCTTCTGCTTCACCTAGACGAAAAGAATTACTAACTATGTTATCACTTCCTTTTGATGTTGTTACGAGTGAGGTAGAAGAGACAAGTGTTCAGGCAACAACAATGCAAGATTATGTGAAAGGTGTAGCTCTATTGAAAACACGTGATGTCGCAATAAAGGCACCAAGTGCAACTATTATTGGTGCAGATACGATTGTTGTTTATGATAATGAGCTACTGCATAAACCAAAAAATCGCGAGGAAGCAATTTCTCATTTAATTCGCTTATCAGGCAAACATCATGCGGTCATGACAGCTGTTGCTATAATCGAACCTAATGGTAATGAAACCGTGTTTATTGAAGAAACCACCGTTGTCTTTCATCAATTATCACAGGAGCTAATCGAAGTATATGTAGATTCGGGAGATCCATTTGATAAAGCAGGCGGTTATGGCATTCAAACGGCTGGAACCCTTTTAGTGAAGAGAATTGAAGGGGATTATAACAATGTTGTCGGCTTACCACTTGCAGCGTTATTTACGCAAATGGTGGCACTCAATATAATCCAATTTGCGAAGGAGTGAGACTTGATTGCCGAATGATGTTTTACTTAGTATGATGATACGAGACGTGAATATTGAAGATCGTCCACGTGAGAGATTATTGCGGCAAGGTGCGATGAGTTTATCAAATCAGGAGCTACTTGCTATTTTACTTCGGACAGGCACTAAAGAGGAGTCTGTTCTTGTTCTAGCAAATCGTGTATTAAGTGTTTTTGAGCGTTTGCACCATTTAAAGCATGCGACTATTGAAGAAATGGTTGCTATTAAAGGAATAGGCGAAGTGAAAGCCATTCAATTATTAGCAGCCATTGAGCTCGGTAGACGTCTTGCACAAAAACAAAGTGAAGAAAAGTATACGATCCGATCTCCGGAAGATGCTGCTGCCTATTTAATGCCCGATATGACCTCGTTAAGTCAAGAACATTTCGTTGCTCTTTTCTTAAATGTAAAGAATCAAATTATTCATAAGCAAACGATTTTTATCGGTAGCCTAAATGCGTCCATCGTCCATCCAAGAGAAATTTTTCGCGAGGCAGTTAAAAGATCAGCAGCCTCTATAATTTGTGCACATAATCATCCGAGTGGCATACCAACACCTAGTACAGAGGATATTGAAGTGACCAAAAGATTAGTAGAAGCTGGTTATATCATGGGCATTGAATTAATTGACCATGTCATCATAGGTGATCATCAGTTTATTAGTTTAAAAGAAAAAGGTTATTTTTAACTCTGCATATATTTTGCAGAGTTTTTAATGTGGTGACTAATATACATAATCGACTTTGTAGCTTTGAATGGTGAGCCATTTGTATTGAAAATAAATATTTTGTATTTTTTTGCGATATATTGTAAAAGAAAGCGAACCTTTTTTTAGATTAAACGTTATTGTATTCGTAGAAATATCTATTATATTCACAAAAATTGGTAGCCTGATACACGTTGTCTTATAACCATAAAAATTATATTCTAATCTATACGTACTATTTTAAGTTTAGGAGGGAATTAAAATAGTATCTTTTCCGCAAGAAGAGGCATGTGGCACTACAAATTCTTGCGTTTTTCCGTTATAATGAAAGGTATGATTTTATCTTTATGCAGTAGACGTTTCTCACCTCAGTAGTTGGTGAGTAGAATGATATGTCATTTTTTCAGTGCGTGTTAAACACCAACTGGATAAAGGTAAAGCCTCTGAATGCAATTACGGACAGAGGTATAATTGATGTCAACGAAAGTATGGCTTAAATAGAAAGGGAGTACACAATTTGTTTGGACTAGGAAGCAAAGATGTCGGGATTGACCTCGGCACAGCGAATACATTAGTGTTTATTAAAGGAAAGGGCATCGTTTTACGAGAGCCTTCAGTCGTAGCAAAAAATACAAAAACAGGAGACATCGTTGCCGTTGGTAATGATGCGAAAAATATGATTGGTCGTACACCTGGCTCAATCGTAGCAATCCGTCCAATGAAAGACGGCGTTATTGCTGATTTTGATATAACTACAGCAATGATTGAATATTATTTAAAAGAAGCCTCTAAAAATTCTGGTGGCAATTGGAAGAAGCCGAATGTAATGATTTGTGTGCCTTATGGTATCACATCCGTTGAGCAGCGTGCTGTTATTGATGCTGCTCGTCAAGCAGGAGCTAAGGAAGCATTTACAATTGAAGAGCCGTTTGCAGCAGCTATCGGTTCGAATTTACCAGTATGGGATCCTACAGGGTCAATGGTTGTTGATATCGGTGGCGGTACAACAGAAGTTGCGGTTATTTCATTAGGTGGTATTGTCACAAGTGAATCTGTACGTGTTGGTGGGGATGCGATGGATCAATCTATTATTTCGTATATTCGTAAATCCTATAACCTAACAATTGGTGAACGTACTGCAGAAGCTGTAAAAATGGAAATTGGTACAGCGTTAGCAGAAGGTCCAGAAGAAAAAATGGATATTCGAGGACGAGATTTACTCACAGGTTTACCAAAAACAATTGAAATTTCATCTAAGGAAATTTCTGAGTCTTTACGTGAAGCGGTATCATCAATTATTGATGGTGTTCGAAAAACGTTAGAGCAAACACCTCCTGAATTATCCGCAGACGTAATGGAACGCGGTATTGTGCTAACAGGCGGTGGTGCGCTATTAACGAATTTAGATAAAGTGATTAGCCAAGAAACAAATATGCCAGTTTTTATTGCGGAAGATCCGCTTGACTGTGTAGCTATTGGTACAGGTAAGGCGCTAGACCATATTGATTTAATTCGTCAACAACAAGTGAAAGGGTAAGGAGGTTTAGGCAATGCCACATTTTTTTTTCAATAAGAAATTAATATTGCTGCTCGTGGGCATGGTTTTTCTTGTGGCATTGATTAGCTTCTCATTACGTGATCGGACTAACGCAACTCTACCAGAGCAAATTATTAAAGATACTGTCGGCGTCGCACAATCTATTGTTGCGAAGCCGGCGAACTATATTACAGGTATATTTAATAAAATTGACTCCCTCTTAAACACGTACGAAGAAAATAAACGTTTAAAAGCACGCTTAGAAGATTTTGCGGTTGTACAAGCTGAAGCAGCGGATTTAAAATTAGATAATAAAAAGCTACAGGAGCTTATTGATAAATCAGAGAGCTTAAAAGATTTTAATCCGATTCATGCAACAGTTATTGCTAGAAATCCAGACCAGTGGGAAGAAAAAATTATTTTAAACAAGGGATCTTCACATGGTGTGGAAAAAAATATGGCAGTTATGACAGCGAAAGGTTTAGTTGGTAAAATTATTTTAGTGACACCTTTCACATCTGAGGTAGAGCTTTTATATACAAATAATCCAAACTATCGTGTTTCTGCGATGGTATTAGGAGATAAAGAAGCATACGGTTTAATCGAGGGCTTTGATAAAGAACGTAATGAACTCATTATGAAGCGAATCGATTCTAGCTTAACAGTTAAAGAAGGCCAGCAAGTGGTTTCTTCAGGTCTTGGCGGTATTTTCCCTAAAGGAGTGCCGATTGGAGAAATTACAGAAGTAAGTACAGATGATTTTGGCTTAACAAAAATGGTCTATGTAAAACCATCTGCAGATTTTTCAATTTTAGACCATGTTGTGATTGCGAAACGTACATCGACAGTTATTGATGGGTCAGATGGCAATGCAACCAATGAGGATCTATCAAATCCACCAGAGGCGAATGAAGAGGAGGAAAAATAATGGTTCGATTTCTCATCCCCTCTGTGGCAGTTTTACTATTTTTACTAGAACCAGAGTTTGCGATGCTTTCACCAATTGAAGTGAAGGGGCATATCTACTATTTAGTTCCAAGATTTTTAATCTTATATTTAATTTTTATATCCATCTATTACAGCCGTCAGCGTGCGGTAATGTATGGACTTTTTTTTGGTGTCTTGTATGATGTGTTTTACATTGATATTATTGGATTATATTCAGTGTTATATCCGCTTATTTGTTTTTTAGCAGGGTCTATCGTGAAAGTGATTCATCAGCACTTAGTTGTGACGACTTCAATCTCAGTTATTTTAGTAGCCATTTTAGAATTTATACTCTATCAATTTTTCTTTCTTATCGACTTTACAGCAATTCCATTATCGGATTTCTTACGTTCACGACTACTTCCAACAATAATTGCAAATGCTTTATTTTTAATGATGCTTGGTTGGGCTTTCAAATATTTAATTAATGCGCGTGTCTTACAGAGAGCGCGTGAAGTTTCTTAACAAAGAGCAACGTGAGGTGAGGCATTCATGAAAAAACAGTTAGTGAATATGAAGGGGACAAAGGATGGTTTTGTTCTTCGTTTAGATGATCAATGTGCATATGTCGATTTAATAGAAGAATTAAAGAACAAGGTTTCAGAAAGCGGTATCGATGGCAAAGTGGATGTCCAATTATATTTAGGCTATCGATACTGTTCAGAAGATCAAATAAATGAGCTGATTAAAATTGTACAGGAAACAGAGCAACTTATCGTTTCAAAAGTGCAAAGTGAAGTACTGACTATCCATGAAAGCAACCAGAAAATGATTGAAAGTCAACAAGATACATATATAGGCGTGGTCAGATCGGGACAAATTGTGCGTTCGGCAGGTGATATTATCGTTGTTGGAAATGTCAATCCAAATGGACGTGTTGAAGCTGGTGGTAATGTGTATGTTCTAGGAAGACTTAAAGGTATTGTACATGCTGGTCTTTATGGTAATAAGGAAGCAATTATTGCAGCATCCCGTTTCGAGGCAACACATATCATGATTGCTGATCAGGTTCAGGTGATGTCAGACGAACATGTAAAAGCAATTAATCAGGCAGAGATGACATGTGCATTTATCGGCTATGATGGGCGTATTACGTACGATCAAATTCATGTGTTAAAAAATATTCGACCATTGTTAAATGTGTCTAAGGGAGGAAGCTAGTGTGGGAGAAGCGATCGTCATAACTTCAGGTAAAGGCGGTGTCGGAAAAACAACGACAGCGGCTAACCTTGGAACTGCATTGGCTCTACAGGGTAAAAAAATATGTTTAGTAGATACTGATATTGGTCTACGTAATTTGGATGTAATATTAGGTCTTGAGAATCGAATTATTTATGATTTAGTTGATGTTGTTGAAGGACGTTGTAAAATTCATCAAGCATTAATAAAAGATAAACGGGTAGATGAGAAACTATTTTTATTACCTGCTGCTCAAACGACAGATAAAAATGCTGTTAATCCTGAGCAAATGAAGAGCTTAATAGAAGAGTTAAAAAGAGATTATGATTATGTATTAATAGACTGTCCTGCTGGTATTGAGCAAGGTTACCGTAATGCTGTTGCAGGTGCAGAGCATGCCATTGTAGTAACAACACCTGAAATCTCTGCTGTACGTGATGCGGATCGTATTATTGGCTTGCTTGAGCAGGAAGAAATAACAGCACCTAAGCTCATTATCAATCGTATTCGTCAGCATATGATGAAAAATGGGGATACACTGGATGTAAATGAGATAACTACACATTTGTCTATCGACTTATTAGGTATAATTGTAGATAATGAAGATGTTATTTCATCATCGAATAAAGGTGAGCCAATTGTGATGGATCCTGCAAATAAGGCTTCCCTGGGCTATCGTAATATTGCCCGTCGTATACTTGGTGAATCCGTTCCACTTATGGCGATTGAAGATGAAAATAGGGGTGTATTTTCAAAGCTGAAAGCGTTATTTTCGAGATAATCACTTGAGTCTTTTCGTGCATTTGTGCGAGAAGGCTTTTTTGTTGGCTTGATGGATAGAAGCAACAAAGTGATGGAAAGGAGAGCCAAAGTGACGGATAGAAACATCGAAACGGAGGATAGAAACATCACAATCAGGATATTTGGATTGTTGAAATTTTTTGCATGAATGGACATGCAATCTCATATAGTGTGAAAAAAGGATGAGGGCTTGTTTAAAAAATGGAAATGGATGGTCACAATCTTACTTGTGGCAGGAATTATGCTAGTGATTCGTCTAGAAGATCAGGGGGTGTTGGATACACCTGTGCGAAAGCTTGTGACAACATCAGAGGATTTAACTTATTTAAGCGAGCTAGGGCAAAGTTTGTTAAACAAAGAGGATGAAACAATTTTAGTATCAAGTGATGTTGGGCAAACTGAACTTTTAGCGTTTGCAAATGCTCAAGTTTTTAAGGAAGGCTTTTTATTGCAGTATGATATAGGATTACCCATCTATGCTGGACAGAATGGTCTAGTTGTTTTTACAGGTCATACAAAATACACAGGTAAAACGATGACGATTACTTATGATGATGGCACAACAGTTTCCTATGGTATGCTGGATAGTTTAGCACAGCTACCATATACAACGGTGCAGGCAAATGATTTAATTGGGATGAAAGAGGCTGGACAACTCTATCTATCAATTGAAAAGGATAAAACACACTATAATTTAGAGCAGATTGTACAGTGGCTGGAATCAACGACAGCAGATGAAAATTAAATTACACCTACTATGTATCCCTCTCGTATTGTTAATGATTTTTAGTGGCCAAATTGCTTATTATGCTATTATTTTAACTTCCTTACTTTGGCATGAAGCTGGACATCTATTAGCCGCAATGCTTTGCGGCGTTAAGGTCAAATCATGTGTCATTACACCTTATGGAGGGGAAATTGAATTTGAAAATCCAGCGGTTGTGCCAGCATCGTCACTCCTATGGATTGCCCTAGGGGGACCAATCGCTACAATTATAGGGATTGGCCTCGCTTTTTTTATGCCAGAAATTCTTGCCAATAAGCTTATCAATGTTCAACTTGTCCTTTTAGCTATTAATTTATTACCGATTATTCCGTTGGACGGTGGTCGAATATTTATGGCGTGTTTGTTTTTATTTTATCCAAGTGTTCGTGCGTTTGAATATTACTATTGGCTTTCTCTCATAATAACGTCTATCACATTTATTTTAACGTTAACCAATCTACCACATTCTATTTTTTTAGCTATTCTTTGTTTATTTATTTGGCTTCAAGCAATAAAAGAATGGAACTATCGAAAATATCGCCTAGCATTTGAGAAATATGTGATGAATAGATTGACTTAAAAAAAAGCGTGTGGTAATATTTTAATGTTATTGTTTGTAGCACCTGTGCTACTACAACCGCTCTGGAAAGGTTTAAGTATCTTTGATCACCTTTGTAAACAGGCGAGTCTGAGTCTAAGAGGAGGTGCAGTAAAATGTACGCAATTATTGAAACTGGTGGTAAACAAATCAAAGTAGAAGCTGGTCAAGAAATCTATGTTGAAAAATTAGGTGTAGAAGCTGACGAGGTTGTAACTTTTGATAAAGTATTATTCGTTGGTGGCGAAAACGTTAAAGTTGGCGCTCCATTCGTAGAAGGTGCTACTGTAACAGCTAAAGCTGTGAAAGAAGGCCGTGCGAAGAAAATCGTTGTTTTCAAAATGAAAGCTAAAAAGAACTACCGTCGTAAACAAGGTCACCGTCAACCTTACACAAAATTAGTTGTTGAAACAATCAACGCTTAATTGTGAGGTGTAGCGAATGATACAAGTTACGATTCATCACGATGAAAATAGACATGTGTCAGCATTTGAATATTCAGGACATGCTGAATACGATGAATCTGGTAAGGATTTAGTATGTGCAGGGGCATCTACCATTGCCATTGGCACAGTAAATGCTATTTACGCGCTATTACAAATCCAGCCAGAGGTCGAACAAGCTGCTGAAGGTGGAGGCTATCTTAAGGTAGCTTTACCATCAGATTTAGAGCCTGAAGTAGATGCAAAACTACAATTAATTGTCCAAGTTATGACTGCCCAAGTGTATTCTATGGTGCAAAATTATGGACAATACATCCAAATCAACTACAACCAAGTAGGAGGTGGAACTCGATGAAATTATTATTAGCATTAGACCTTCAACTTTTCGCATCGAAAAAAGGGGTAGGTTCTACTAAAAACGGACGTGACTCTGAGTCTAAACGTCTTGGTGCTAAACGTGCTGATGGCCAATTCGTAACTGGTGGTTCAATTCTTTACCGTCAACGCGGTACAAAAATTTACCCAGGTACAAACGTAGGTCGCGGTGGTGACGATACACTATTTGCTAAAGTTGACGGCGTTGTTAAATTCGAACGCTTAGGTCGCGATCGCAAACAAGTATCTGTATACCCAGCATCACAAGAAGCTTAATTATTAAAGGGCTGCTATTAAAGCAGTCCTTTTTTTACTGTTTCAATATATTGTGCCATTCACATAATTTGATACATACAAAGACTCTTCACCAAATAGAGTTGATATAACGAAAAACAACCCCATAAACGAAAAAATAGATCATTATAGAGTAATAGATAGGGGAGTAAGATGAGATACGGAGAGATGGAATTTGTTTGAATATGCAAAATTTGAGGATGCTAACGTACATATAATGGAACAATCTTTTGTGTAAGCACAAGGCAGATTCTGGACGCAATTATGTCGAGGCATAATTGATTGGGAAAACAATGGCGGTAGCAGAGTATGCTGAGCACATTGAAGACTTTGTATAAAATAAAGCTTCATAATAGATAAACTAAAAACAATCCGAAATAGCACTTAAAAGCAGTAAATCATAAAAAGGTTTACTGTTTTCTTTGATCGGTTATGCTTCATAAAATTCGATGAAGAATTAAGGGAAAAATACAGTAAAACTTGTTATACTAGTAAGGATAACTTTATTGGAGTGAATGGGATGAACAATCAATCACTAACCATTAGTGAAGTATTACGTTTTGCAAATCATGATTATGTGAATCAACTTCAACTGATTCGCATGAACTTAGATTTAGGTAGAATTGACGAATCAAAAAAACTTATTCAAAATTATTCGGAGCAATTACGAAAATTTTCTATTCTTAATCGTCTACAATTACCACAAACAATTGAGTGGCTACAAACGGCAGGCTGGCGCTATCCTTCCTTGTCATTAGAGCTTAGCGGTGAAATAAACAAGCCTGTTACCAATAATATTGATAGGGAAGTTGTAGATACCTTAAACAAAACAGTTATGCATGTTTATGATACATTAGATCCATTTACAGAACAAAGCTTAGCGCTTGATGTACGTGTTGACGATCATACATTTGCCGTGACATTCACGCTAAATGGGCTATGGAGTGCTGATGCATTCACCGAAAAAGGTTTGAAACAATTAGACATTCAAACAATTGAGCAGACAACAACGAGCTGGCAATATGTATTGAGTGCAAGTAGGGAGTGAACTAAATGTTTGTCGATCACGTAAAGATTTATGTAAAAGGTGGCGACGGAGGGGACGGAATGGTTGCCTTTCGCCGAGAAAAATATGTTCCAAATGGTGGTCCTGCTGGTGGTGATGGCGGTCATGGTGGGAATGTTGTGTTTCAAGTTGAAGAGGGCCTGCGAACGTTAATGGATTTCCGTTATAAACGCCACTTCAAGGCTGACCGTGGTGAGCATGGTATGAGTAAAGGAATGCATGGTAAACGTGCAGACGATTTAATCGTTAAAGTACCACCAGGCACAGTTGTAATGAACGAAGAAACGGGCGCTGTTATTGCCGATTTAGTCGAGCATGGTCAACAGGCGATTATTGCGAAAGCAGGTCGAGGTGGACGTGGTAATTCTCGCTTTGCAACACCAGCAAATCCAGCTCCAGAACTTTCTGAAAAAGGTGAGCCAGGACAAGAATTAAATGTTATATTAGAGTTAAAAGTTTTAGCAGATGTGGGACTAGTGGGATTCCCAAGTGTTGGTAAATCTACGCTTCTATCAGTTGTTTCTGCTGCTAAGCCAAAAATTGGTGCTTATCATTTTACCACAATCGTTCCGAATTTAGGCATGATTGAGACAGAGGATCATCGTAGCTTTGCGATGGCAGATTTACCTGGTCTTATTGAAGGAGCACATGAAGGGGTGGGCTTAGGTCATCAATTTTTACGTCATATCGAGCGTACACGTGTTATTGTTCATGTGATAGATATGTCAGGGATGGAAGGTCGCGATCCATATGAGGATTATTTAACAATTAATGAGGAACTAAAACAATATAATCTTCGTTTAACAGAGCGTCCTCAAATTATTGTAGCCAATAAAATGGATATGCCAGAAGCAGAAAATAACTTAGCGGAATTCCGCCAAAAAGTAGGAGAAGATATTCAAATCTTCCCGATTTCTGCGATTTCGCGTCAAGGTTTAAAAGAATTATTATTTGCCATTGCAGATTTACTAGAGGTAACACCTGAATTCCCTCTATATGATGATTTAGAGGAGCAATCAGAGGCAACAGTCATGTATAAACATGAGGCAAAAGGTGAAGATTTTGAAATCACTCGTGATGATGATGGTACATTTATTATCAGTGGTTACGCAATTGAACGCCTATTCAAAATGACTGACTTTAGCCGTGAAGATGGAATTCGTCGTTTTGCTCGTCAATTGCGTGCAATGGGCGTAGATGAAGCTTTACGTGAACGTGGAGCGCAAGATGGCGATACAGTTCGTCTGCAAGAGTTTGAATTTGAATTTGTCGATTAAGACAAGAGTTTTAGGGGGAAGCGTATGAAGAATGTTGCGAATCAGCGATATTATTTAGTTCGTGAAGATGTTTTAACGGATGCTATGCAAAAAACTTTGGAGGCGAAGCACTTACTTTCAAGTGGCTCAGTTTCATCCATTTGGGATGCGGTAAAGCAGGTGGATTTATCGCGAAGTGCGTTTTACAAATATCGTGATGCTGTATTTCCTTTCCACTCAATTGTACAGGAACGCATTTTAACAGTCTTTTTACAGCTTCAAGACCGTAAAGGAACACTTGCAAAGCTTTTAGAAACAGTGACAAATACACATTGCAATGTGCTAACTATTCATCAAACCATACCTATTCAAGGGCGTGCTAATGTTACTTTGTCATTAGATGTAACGAGTATGACCTGTGAACTTGACGAATTAATACAGCAACTAAAACGTTTAGATTTTGTAGAATCAGCGGAAGTTATTAGTTCAGGGGCATTGTAGTACCTGTTTTGAATTGCTGCTAAGATATAGGACGGCAAATAAGGCTTTAAGAGGAGCAGTCTCATTAGAAATGGTATCTGATGGGACAGCTCCTTATTCTTATCATTTCAAAAACGAATAGGATGTTAGTATAGTTGTCAAAAACATATAAAATATTTTAAAAACTACAATTTGTAGTGAGGGAGGAAATTGCAATGACAGAGCAGCATTGGGAAAAAAGAATCGCATATTTAGGACCAGAAGCATCATTTACATACTTAGCCACAAAAGCAATCTTTCCAACTGAGTGGCTCGTTCCATGTGCAACAATTCCAGAATGCATTGAGGCGGTAGCTGAGGGGAAGGTAGATTTAGCCGTTGTTCCTATGGAGAATGCTCTAGAGGGCTCTGTAACACTGACACTCGATTATTTATTCCACGAGGCAATCTTATATGTTACAGGAGAGCTACAGCTAAAAATCCAACAGCATTTAATGGTCAATAAAGCCCAAAAGGATCGTTGGGAATCGATTGAAGGGGTTTATTCACATCCACACGCTTTAGCGCAATGTCATAAATACTTATTCTATCGCTTCAGCCATGTACCATTACAGCAAACAACTTCAACTGCCGCAGCAGCAAAATATGTATCCGAAAATCCAAACGAATGCATTGCAGCTGTTGGTAATGCTGCAGCTGCAGAAAAATATGATTTGGAAATCGTTCAACCAAATATTCATGATTTCCATTTTAATCATACACGCTTCTTTGTATTATCCAAGCAAAATATACGGCTACCACAGGAATTATCAGATGGACAGGCAAAAACAACTTTTATGATTACCTTACCTACTGACCGTTCAGGGGCATTACATCAAGTGCTATCTGTATTTGCATGGAGGCAGTTAAATTTAAGTAAAATTGAATCCCGTCCATTAAAAACGGGCTTAGGTGATTATTTCTTTATGATTGATGTCTTAGCGGATGAAAAAGAACCTATGATGCGTGGGGCAATGGAAGAATTAGCTGCACTTGGCTGCAAGGTAAAGTCACTCGGTACTTACTTTACGTATTTGACGTCAGACGAATCTTAAAAACAGGCTAGGAGGTTTAGTATGGGCGGCATTATTTTGTTTGATGGAATCTGTAATTTTTGTGATAGCAGTGTACAATTTATTATTAGGTATGATCAGGCAGCATATTTTCAATTTGCGTCCATCCAAAGTGATGTGGGACAAGCACTCCTAGCTAAATATAATGTCTCAGAGAATGTTGACAGTGTCATATTAATTGAACATGGAGAGGCATATGTTGAATCAACTGCAGCTCTTAGAATCAGTCGGAAATTAGATGGTTTATGGCCAATCTGCTATCTTTTCATCCTTGTACCGCCATTTTTACGAAATATAGTGTACCGACTAGTGGCGAAAAATAGATATCGTCTTTTTGGTCAAAAAAAAATATGCCTTTTACCTACATCTTCCCAGCAGAAAAGATTTCTCTAACGATGAAGCTATCCAAGTTTATATTGGATAGTTTTTTTGTCAAAAAATGACTAAAATTACGGAGCCGATTTACACCTTAAACATGTTACACTAGTATTAATAGTATTTATTTGGTAAAAAAGGAGGCAAAAGTATGTTTTTGGTGGATATTCAAAAGGAGATTAAAAAAATTGCACCAGCAATACAATTGAATAAAGAAAAAATAAAATTACTTTTTGTGGAAAAATTACAGAACAATGAACCAGATTTCCTACATATGTTTCAAGATGATGTCAACAAAATAGAAGAATTCACAATATCATTAATCGATATGGTTTTTGGAGCAGTGATGCAAGAATCTTTAAAACAATTTATCCCATCCATAAAACCAATCGTACATCAGTACCAAAGCTTAGGCCTTTTACCAGACCATTATAAAAATTTAGGTAAATATTTAATAATTTCTATTCGCGAAGCATTAGAGGAAAGTGTAACACTTGAAGAAATTATAGCTTTTCAATTAATATTTTATCGATTAGCAGAAATAGCCACACGATTAGAAAAAAATGATTACAAAAAAGTAAAGATAGGTATGCAAACTTGGTTTTTTAAATCATTTCGTGTTGTAAAAAAAGTACAGGAAAGTGATTTAATTGTGTTAATTTATATTGTACCTATAGAGGGTAAAATAGCACCCATAGATGGAACAGATAACTATGTTTCAGTGCGTTTAACAATGCTGAATGAAGCACCTTCTCTTCAGCAAAGATTCCCAGTTATCGAAGAGATGGGCCATAAAGGATATGTAATGACCATCAATCGAAATGCTAATATCCAGAAAAATGATCAACTAACGGATTATTTATTTAATTGGATATCTGAAGGAGACACACTTGAAATTACCACACCAAAATGTAATAAAAAATATAACAGGTAAAAAGCAGCTGCTAGTCTTTTTGTAGAAAATGCTAGCAGCTAAGAACATACTATTGATCTGCAATTAAATAGCCTTTTTTTTCTAATGTACGCTCAATCAAATTTAATATTTCAGTTGAAGGTGCAGAAATGACATGTAAATGTGTACCTCCAGTGAGCTCTGATAAATAGCTTGCCTGTGTTTCATTAATACGTTCAATAAATTGTTTAACCTCATGCCGATTTGATACCATGAGAGACGCAGTGATTTCACCATAAATTGGATGTTCAACGATAACGTTTTTTACTGTGCCACCACAGTCAACTATTGTCATTAGCTCATCCTCAGCATCCTTTGATGTATGGAAACAGGGGATTGTCCGCTCTACAGTATGCTGTAAATGCTCTTGGTGCATATAGAGATAGCCTTGACTAGTTGCAATAATAGGCTCATTTCTAGCCTTTAATAATGTCATATCATTGACAATGACTTGTCTAGATACATTGGCGAATTTAGCTAAGTCTGTGCCTGTTATTGGTGTTGTACTATTTTTTAATTGTGCCAGAAGATACAGTCTGCGTTCCTCGCCTAACATTTTTTTCATAAGAGATCACCTCTGTCTGTAATAAAGGAAGCAGTTTTCCTTAAAGCCTAGTGTACCATGAAGCATTTCTAACATGCGTGAATTTTTTGTATCCAAATGAAACATTGAACATATGATACGTAGAGAGGAAGGGAGGAAAACATTGCGTATTCATATTGTTCAAAAGGGAGATACGTTGTGGAAGATTGCCAAAGAATACGGCGTTTCGTTTGAAGATTTAAAGAGACTGAATGCCCATCTTGCTAATCCAGATTACATTGTTCCAGGCATGGAAATTATTTTGCCTGAAAAAATAAACAAAGAACCGCATCGAGATGGGAACAGAGAGGGACATAGAGAAACAAACAGGGGCACACATAAAGAAGGACATAAGGAAACACAAATGCACAAAGAATCACCTACAAAGCCAGTTAAAGAAAGTGTTAAAAAAGAGGTACAAAGACCAATGCCACCACCTGTTGTTGTGCCACCACCACCGATGCCAGAACCACAGATGATACCAATACCTTATCCAATGCCAATGCCGATGCCGCAACAACCGATGTTTGTACCGCAGCCTGTAGAGCTAAGCTGGCACCAGCAAGTAGTTATGCCGCAGATAGAGCAAACACAAACCGTTGCTCCACCACCAGTGCAAATTCAACCACCACCACCTGTCGTACACCCAGCACCGCCACAACCAATGCCACAGCCGATTTATATCATGCCACCGCCAATGCCAGCAGTACCACATTGTTCTAGCTGCCATCAGCCAGTTCACCATCATATGTGGTGGCCAATGCAAATGCCAATGCAAATGCCGATGCAAATGCCAATGCAAATGGAGCCACAAGTAGAAGCCTATACAATGCCACAGCAACCAACATCTTGTGAAATGAAGGGTAGTCATGTAGCTGGAATGGAGAATTTCTTAGAGTCAAGCACATCACCGTTCTTCCAAAAACCTGAAGCATATACGCAGCCTCAATTCCAGCCTATGACAGAGATGAACATGGGGCAGTCTTGTGGTTGCAATACTCAACCAATGATGCCGAATTGGCAAATGGATCCATGTCACTGCCCGCCGCCATGCCCACCACCGCCACCATGTCCATCGGCTTGCCCACCGCCATGTCCGACATGTGGACCATGGGTGTCACCGCACTTATACCCAGGCGGGATGACGCCTTATCGATGGTGAAAAAGCATATATTATTGAGGAACTGAAGCCTAATATTTGGAAATATAAATATCGTTCAAAAACCTATTTTGTCAAACGTGCAAAGCAATTAGAAATAGTAGAAAAGGTAAAGGCAATCCATCGACAGCTTGGACGGCTTGAGCCTTCATTGGTTTTGCCTATAGTGAAAAGTGATGACGAAAATTTAATTGTGCAGATATGGCAAGAGGGTAGCAATAGTGCTAATTTTACCCATAAAAGGGATAGGTTAGAATCTCTTAAGCTATTAATAGCTTTACATGATACCCATAAAAAAATAGCCTGGCAAAAAGTACCGGGATTATACACCTACTCACAGCTTTTAAAATGGCAAATGCGTTATCTACGTTTTAAGAGCAGACGCAGTGAATTTCGCGCTTTTTTAACAAAAGAAGAAATAGATCAGATTTTACACTATAGTGATAAATCCTTACAGTTAATCTCTATGGAGGATGTACCTGAAAAAGATATTACACTTTTACATGGAGATGTTGTACATCATAATTTTTTAAGGTGCTCTAATGGCGACTTAAAGTTAATTGATTTTGATTTGGCACATCTTGGAGAAGCGGATGATGAATATATTTTATGGTTACATCGGATATTGCCAGCAGTAGATTATGACCTCACTAAAATTTTTAAAGAGCTACCAGAGCTGAAGCGATTAGATAAAAGAAAACTACATCGTTTAAAATATCCAAATGAACTATTACGTGAATGGCTTTTCGCAGTAGATTTACCATTAGATCAGCAACTAGTATTTTTAGATTATTTAGTACCGTTTACTAAACGTGCGCTCACATACTGGCCCAAATTGTGGTACGATATTGATAGAATGATGAAAAAATGACCGTCTATTGGCGGTCATTTTTGTGTGGGTGCAACTACTATACTATTTCTTATAGTCGAGCATTCGTTCGCTATATGCTATAATCGAAGACGATGATTGTGAGGGATTATAGATGTATGACTATTTAAAAGGACAAATAACACGTATTACCCCTGAGTATATTGTGCTAGAGCAGCAAGGAATTGGCTGGCAGCTAAACACACCGAATCCATTTGCGTTT
Organism: Lysinibacillus sp. GW821-FHT14F06; assembly: GCF_058803665.1. Classification (NCBI taxonomy): domain Bacteria; kingdom Bacillati; phylum Bacillota; class Bacilli; order Caryophanales; family Bacillaceae; genus Lysinibacillus; species Lysinibacillus sp. GW821-FHT14F06. The sequence goes on along the minus strand of NZ_JBXAPF010000003.1, from coordinate 190,336 downwards.
AGAACATCTGCACTTGAACAACAAATTTTTGTACACTTACACGTACGTGAAGATGCACAAGTATTATATGGTTTTCCTAATTTGGATCAACGTGAACTATTTCGTAAGCTCATTTTAGTTTCAGGGATTGGGCCAAAAGGAGCGTTGGCTATTTTAGCTACAGGTAACCCACAGCAGGTAATCAGCGCAATTGAACGAGAAGATGAAACATTTTTAGTAAAATTCCCCGGAGTAGGGAAAAAAACAGCACGGCAAATGATTTTAGATTTAAAAGGCAAGCTTGGTTCCTTACTGGACACAATTGAATTGCCTAGTACTGAGGATGAGTTACCACTGTTCGGTGTGAATCCGTATAAACATGAGCTGGAGGAGGCTATTCTTGCTTTAATGGCACTTGGTTATTCTGAAAAAGAGCTAGAAAAAGTACGTCCGCAGCTTGAGGAAAATGAAATGCTGCAAACGACAGATGCCTTTATGAAACAAGCGTTACAATTGCTACTTAAGTTGAAATAGTGAAAGGGGGGAAAGTACATGTCTGAACGTATGATGGCTAGTGAGGCAGGCAGCTATGATGAGCAATTTGAATTATCTTTAAGACCCCAGCGATTGGCACAATATATTGGACAGCATAAAGTAAAAGAGAATTTACAAATTTTCATTGAAGCAGCAAAGCTTCGTCAGGAAAGTTTAGATCATGTGCTGTTATATGGACCTCCTGGACTTGGGAAAACGACACTAGCTGCTGTTATTGCCAATGAAATGCATGTCAATGTGCGCATGACAAGCGGACCTGCAATCGAACGTCCTGGAGATTTAGCAGCTATTTTAAGTTCATTGGAGCCTGGAGATGTACTATTTATCGATGAAATTCATCGCTTGCCACGAGCTATTGAAGAAGTACTTTATCCAGCCATGGAAGATTTTTGCTTAGATATTGTTGTTGGTAAAGGGCCTGAAGCACGTTCTGTCCGTCTTGATTTGCCGCCATTTACGCTCGTCGGTGCCACAACAAGGGCTGGCGCATTATCGGCACCTTTAAGGGATCGCTTTGGTGTACTACTGAGGTTAGAGTATTATGATGATATATCACTTGCTGAGATTGTCGTGCGTAGTGCACATTTATTTGATGTGGAAATTGAGCAAGTAGCAGCAGGTGAAATGGCTAGACGTTCACGTGGTACACCTCGTATAGCAAATCGCTTGTTGAAGCGGGTGCGAGATTATGCACAGGTGCTCGGAGATGGTATGATAACAGAGAATCTTGCAAAGCAAGCCTTAGAGCTATTACAGGTCGATCCTAGAGGACTTGATCATATAGACCATAAACTAGTAACCAATATGATTGAGCGCTTTAAGGGAGGTCCTGTAGGCTTAGATACACTAGCTGCATCTATCGGTGAGGAGCGGGTTACAATAGAAGATGTCTATGAGCCGTATTTAATGCAAATTGGCTTTATCCAGCGTACACCACGTGGAAGAGTCGCTAGTCATTTAGCCTACGAACATTTTGGATATGATTATCCCCAACAAACATAGAAGAAGGAAGTTTTTTCATGCGTGTAGAAGATTTTGATTTTGAATTACCAGAGGTGCTTATAGCCCAAACGCCACTTGTCGATCGAACAGCTAGCCGATTAATGGTTGTGACGCCAGGCTCAAATGAAGTGGAGCATCATCATTTTGCTCATATTTTAGATGAGTTACATGCTGGTGATTGCCTTGTGTTAAATGATACAAGGGTACTGCCAGCGCGTTTAATGGGCATAAAAGAGGAAACAGGTGCCCATATAGAAGTACTTTTACTAAAGCAAATGGCTGGTACGGATGAATGGGAAACACTTGTGAAGCCAGCAAAGCGTGTGAAAGTCGGTACAGTTGTCACATTTGGAGATGGCTTACTGACAGCTACTTGTACAGGAGAGCTTGATCACGGCGGACGTACATTTGAGTTTAACTATAATGGGATTTTTTACGAAATTTTAGAGCAACTTGGTGAGATGCCCTTACCTCCATATATTCGTGAAAAATTAGAGGATAAGGATCGTTACCAAACCGTCTACGCTAAAGAACGCGGCTCAGCTGCAGCTCCAACAGCGGGACTGCATTTTACAGAAGAATTACTGAAACAAGTAAAGGCAAAAGGTGTGGAGGTTGTCTTTATCACGTTACATGTGGGACTCGGAACATTTCGACCTGTCAGTGTAGATTCCATTGAAAATCACGAAATGCATGCTGAGTTCTATAGTGTTACCGAAGAAGCTGCATCAACGATTAATCGTATAAAACGTAATGGCGGTAAAGTGATTGCAGTTGGGACAACCTCTACACGAACATTAGAAACAATTGGCTCTAAATACAATGGAGAAGTGCGAGCAGAACAAGGCTGGACCTCTATTTTTATTTACCCAGGCTATGAATTTACAGTGGTAGATGGCTTAATTACAAACTTCCATTTACCGAAATCTACCCTTGTCATGCTTGTTAGTACGCTTGCAACAAGAGAAACTATTTTAAGTGCCTATTATCAAGCTGTAGAGGAAAAATATCGCTTCTTTAGCTTCGGTGATGCAATGTTTATTCGTCCACAGAGATAATTAAGGATAAAATCGGAGTACTGTTTTTACTTCAGATAAGAGAGGAATATTTTTTTATGACACAACCAGCAATTCGCTATGAACTACTTCATACTTGTAAGCAAACAGGAGCACGTCTTGGTATCGTGCATACACCACATGGCTCCTTTGAAACACCAGCCTTTATGCCAGTAGGTACGCAGGCAACTGTTAAAACAATGTCGCCAGAGGAACTAAAGGAAATGAATGCAGGTATCATCCTGTCTAATACGTACCATTTATGGCTTCGTCCAGGCAATGATATTGTCAAGGAAGCAGGGGGCTTGCATAAATTTATGAACTGGGATCGCCCAATTTTAACAGATTCAGGTGGCTTCCAAGTGTTCTCACTTAGTCAATTCAGAAAAATTGAAGAAGAAGGGGTTCACTTCCGCAATCATTTGAATGGTGATAAATTGTTTTTAAGTCCAGAAAAGGCGATGGAAATACAAAATGATCTAGGTTCAGACATTATGATGGCCTTTGATGAATGTCCACCATACCCAGCAACCTACGACTATATGCTGCAATCTGTTGACCGCACAACTCGTTGGGCGAAGCGTTGTAAAGAGGCACATAACCGTCCAGAAGACCAAGGATTATTTGGTATTATTCAGGGTGGAGAATATGAGGAATTACGTCGTCGTTCAGCAGAAGCATTAGTCGAATTAGATTTCCCAGGATATGCTATTGGAGGGCTGTCTGTTGGTGAACCAAAAGATGTTATGAATAGAGTTTTAGAGTTCACTACACCGTTAATGCCAGCAAATAAACCGCGTTATTTAATGGGTGTTGGGTCACCTGACTCATTAATCGACGGGGCAATTCGTGGTATTGATATGTTTGACTGTGTACTGCCAACACGAATTGCACGTAATGGTACACTAATGACCTCTGAAGGACGTTTAGTAGTAAAGAATGCAAAGTATGCTCGTGATTTCGGCCCAATTGATCCAAATTGTGATTGCTATACTTGTAAAAATTATTCACGTGCTTATATTCGACATCTTATTCGTACGGAGGAGACATTTGGTATTCGCTTAACGACATACCATAACTTACACTTCCTATTGAAATTAATGGAACAAGTACGTGAGGCAATCCGTGAAGATCGACTAGGTGATTTCCGAGAAGAGTTTTTCGAGAAATACGGCTTTAATGGCCCAAATGCTAAAAACTTTTAATTTTAAGGCAAAAAGATATGCACAAAAAATAGTCAAAAGATAATGTGAATCACTGTGATTAGTGTATATTTCTAGCAAAATATTGTCTATTATAGAAAAAATATTAGTAATATAGAAAATTTTTGGGCTTGTCCATCGCTTTTTAAGGGTGGAATAGTCTATACTAAAAAAAGTGATAATGGAAAGGGGGCAAGAATTATGAATTCGTATGTACAATTTATACCCATAGTGTTAATGTTCGTTGCAATGTGGTTTATTTTAATCCGCCCTGCTAAAAAGAGACAGCAGGAAACACAAAATATGCAGAGCAATTTGCAACGTGGAGATAAAGTAATTACAATAGGTGGCTTACATGGTGTGATTGATTCGATTGAGGATACAGCAGTAACATTGAAAATCTCAGAAAATGTACGTGTAAAATTTGATCGTCAAGCAATCGGACGAGTTGTAAGTGAAAAATAACTAAACTTCGATTTAAAGGCGTCGTCCATCATAAATTTGGACAACGCCTTTTGTATTTTTTATCGCCATTTCAATTATTTTTGACTAAGTTTTTCTGTATAAAATACAACATACACGGTCACCTTGTTAGTATGGGGGTGACTGTATGGAAGAATATTTAATTATTATTTTTAGAACATGCTTTATCTATGTGTTTATTTTGATTATTTTTCGATTAATGGGTAAACGTGAGGTTGGTGAATTATCCGTCATCGATTTAGTGGTATCCATTTTAATGGCTGAGGTTGCCGCATTTGCACTTGATGACTTTGAAAATCCTTTAATGAATGCTATTTTGCCAATTATCATGTTGTTTTTTATTCAAATAGGAAGTGCTTATTTATCATTAAAAAATAAAAAATTCCGTGATTTAGTGGATGGTGATCCCGTTTTACTGATAAAGGATGGTGTCATTTTAGAAAAAGAAATGCGCAAGCAACGTTATAATTTAGATGATTTGTGTCAACAGTTGCGCGAAAATGGTACTGCCTCTGTTACTGAAGTTGCTTACGCTTATTTGGAGCCCTCTGGGAATCTTTCTGTTTATGAGAAAGATGAAAAGGCATTTGTATATCCACTGATTATCGACGGTGATATTCAAGAAAGACATTTGAAACTTTTGCATAAGGATGCAGAATGGCTAGTGGCCGAGTTAGCCAAAAATAATATTACAAATTGTAAAACTGTATTTTTTTGTATCTGGGAAGATAATCGACTCCATATTCAACTGAAAGAATCTTAAACTTTTTTCACTAATTTCCGTAGGTACTGGACATCGGTAAAACGTAGCTGATTCGAAAAAATTAAAAAAGTAAATAGTAAAAATAAAGTTACACAACTACTTAAAATAAAAGGTAAAGACATGACGGGTATTAAAAAATACTGAGTGACACAAACCGCAATAAAGCAGCTATAAGGCACTACAAACATTCTAAAGCCTGCACGTAAATTTTTGCGTTGTCTGACTGTTGCGATATGCAAAAACGAAGTAAGTAATACACCAAATCCAATTGCCACAACTGCCCCCTTTTCCTGTATACCAGGCTGAGAAGCGAGTACGAACATGACAAATAACTTTCCTAGACCACCGTAAATGGAGTTCATCATGGCAGCGCGGGCCTCGCCTATTGCTTGCAATATCGAGTGCAATGGACTTTGAATATAGTAAAAATAAAAAATAGGGGCTAATATTTTCACATAGCCACGGTTTTCTTGTAGATGAAAGAGCTTCATCGCTAGTTCATCACCGTGTACAAAAAAGTACGTAGCGGCAATACATCCCACTAAAGACGATAAGCGTAACGACACGGAAATACGTTCCTGTAAAAGCGGTGTATGCTGACGAGCCACAGCATCACTAACAGCCGGAATTAGGACAATCGAAAGTGCAGTGGAAACAAAAGCAGGAAATAACAAAAGCGGCACTAGTACGCCCGAAATAACACCGTAAAGAATCGTTGCTGCGGAGGCTGTCAATCCAGCCATTGTTAGAGCTTTTAAAAAGATAATCGGCTCTAAAAACCATGTAAAGGAACCAAATAGCTTGCTGCCAGCAGAAGGGAGGGCTACTCGTAACATGGGTGAGGAAGGATATGCCTCGATTTTGTTTTTTCTCGTCAATAATTTTTTCTTTGAGATAATATAATGCATCCACAAATATAAGAAAGCAATGACTTCGGCTAAAAGCGTAATCCCCATGGCAGAAGCTGCTGTTACAGAAGCGTTATTATAGTTTGCTACATATGGTAGCATAAATGTGATAAAGCCAATACGTACAAGTTGCTCAAGCATTTGAGACCAAGCTGTTGGTGTAATTTTCGCGATCCCCTGTAAATATGCACGCAATAGCCCAGAGCCGACTGACACAGGCACCGCAAAGAGCGCAATCCAGAGCGTAAAGGTTGTATGTTCATTATGTAATAGAGTAGTCGAGATATATGGTATTGCTAGTGCAACAACTGGCATAAAGATGATCATGCCGATAAACGACCAAAGTATAGCCGTTTTCATAACACCAAAGATGTTTTCACGTTTGTTTTTTGCTAGTAGCTCTGCTACAATTTTGGCCACAGCGATAGGTAGTCCAAGTTGAATGAGTGAGATAAAGAAAATAAAAGCAGGATAGACGGTCATATAAATACCGACTGCTTCTTCACCAGCGATACGCATAAACTGCATTCTATAAAAGAAGCCAAAGAGTTTCGATAAAAAAATCACAAACATCAAAAATAGTGTACCTCGTACAAAAGAACTCATGCCATCCGTCCCTTCTCAAGCCGCAAAAATTCATTTACACTATTTGTATGCAAACATGTCTTACGATACAACTTTGATTGGAGATGATTCAAAATGAGTGTGCAGCATGAGCAGCTATTTGAAAAAATTCGTCCGGCAATTGATAGTAAGATAGGAGAGTTTCAGCATTATCAATACGATGCGATTACAGCAGAAGAGCTTTGGCGCTATTGTATAGAGAAAAAATGGCGCAAAAAAAATATCGAACAATTACGTTTACACGAGATTATCGCTACTATTTTTTCTGTATCTCCGTCGGATATTGTATCTTTTAATCAAGTAGAATTTTTACAAAGTAATAATTGGTTTACAGAATTGAATGCGGAAGAGTTAAAAATGCTCCTTGGACCAGTTAAAGCTTAAGAACTGTGTAAAAATTGTCAAATAATAAAAGAATACTAAAAGTGTTGAATTGACACCAAGCGCAACCTGTTTCATAATGAGTGTGTTGCGCTTTTTTTATTGAAATAAGTATTTTTACTGTCATACTTCTACTAGCTGTTATGAAAAGTAGAGGTTAAAAAGATAAATTTGCGCGTTATGAACGATTGAAATAAGTAGAGCAACCTTTTTGAAGCACAGGCTACATTATTCTACAGGAAAAGGAGGAATAGACGTTTCAAAAGGTATTGCTATTATACTTGTTTGTAGTGTAAGGGATGCCCTTACACCTATTCGAGGAGGATTTATAAATGAAACTAAAAAGTCGTATAGTTGCATTCGTATTGATTTTGGTGCTCTTTACAGCAGCCATTAGTACGACTGTAAACGGCGTCTTAAAGGACATTAAGCTTGGTCTTGACCTACAGGGCGGGTTTGAGGTTCTTTATGAGGTAAAAGAATTAAAAGATGGACAAAAGATTACACCTGGTGTTGTCTCGGCAACTGCAACTGCCCTGGATAAACGTATCAATGAAATTGGTGTAAGTGAGCCTAGCATTGAAATTGAAGGTGAAAATCGTATCCGTGTGCAATTAGCAGGGGTTGAAGATCAAGAATCAGCACGTAAATTATTGTCTACTTCTGCAAATTTAACATTCCGTGATGTCGATGATAATTTACTATTAGATGGTGATGACTTAAAGCCAGGTGGAGCAAAGGATTCCTTTGACCAGCAAAATCGTCCAATTGTTTCATTAACATTAAAAGATGCGAAAAAATTTGCTGATATTACAAGTAAAATTGCCGCTAAACCAGCAGGTGAAAATTTACTTGTTGTATGGTTAGACTTTGAAGAGGGTGTTGATTCATATAAAGCTGAATCACAAAAAGCGAAGCCTCGCTATGCATCTGCTGCAACAGTAAGTCAGACATTAAATACTACAGATGTAATGATTAGCGGGAACTTCACAGTTGAAGAAACAAAAAATTTAGCGGGTATTTTAGATGCTGGTGCACTTCCTGTAAAGCTTAATGAAATCTATTCTACATCAGTTGGTGCACAGTTTGGTGAGGATGCACTTAAAAATACAATTTTCGCTGGTATTGTGGGCGTAGTATTAATTTTCTTATTTATGCTATTCTACTACCGTTTGCCGGGCTTTATTTCTATCATTACACTTGCCATTTTCACTTTCTTAGTACTAGTTGTATTTGATTGGATTAATGCAGTTTTAACACTTCCAGGTATTGCAGCGATTGTGCTCGGTATAGGAATGGCTGTGGATGCTAATATACTAGCGGCTGAGCGTATTCGTGAGGAACTACGTGTAGGTCATTCAGTGAAACAAGCCTTCCAAATCGGCTCGAAGCAGTCCTTATCTGCGATTATTGACGCACAGCTTACTACATTATTAGCTGCGGCTGTATTATTTAAATTCGGGACAAGCTCTGTTAAAGGGTTTGCGACAACATTAATTATTAGTATTTTACTAAGCTTCCTAACAGCTGTTTGGGGATCTCGAGTATTACAAGGATTACTTGTAAATAGTGGCTATTTCAACAATCCTGCGTGGTTTGGTATTGCAAAATCGAAACAGCATAGCTTGGATGAAAATATAGGAACATTGGATTTATCAACGAAATTTGATCGTTTTGATTTTGTACACAATCGTAAGAAATTCTATACATTCTCCTTAGCTATTTTAGTGGCTGGTTTAGTGGTTCTTGGTATATTCCGTCTAAACCTTGGTATTGATTTCTCAAGTGGTACGCGTGTTCAAATTGAAGCGGATCAGACTTTAACGAAAGAAGAAGTATCTAAATACTTAGATAGCATTGACTTCTCATCTGATGATATCGTTCTTTCTGGAGAAAAAAGCAACAATGCTGTTATTCGTTATAAAGATGATCTATCACAAGCAGATATTCTAAAATTCCAAAAAGATGCTACAGAAAAATATGGCCATAAACCAACAGTAAGTACAGTATCTGATACAGTGGGTAAAGAGCTTGTGAAAAACGCAATCAAAGCATTAGCACTTGCAGCTATTGGTATCATTATCTATGTAGCGGTTCGTTTTGAATGGCGTATGGGTATTGGCGCAATTGTCTCGTTAATACATGACGTATTCTTAATTGTTGCTGTATTTAGTTTTATGCGCTTAGAAGTTGATATTACGTTTATTGCTGCTGTACTGACAATTGTTGGTTATTCTATTAATGATACGATCGTTACGTTTGACCGAATGCGTGAGAACTTGGATCGATATGATACGATTCAGGACCGTGAAGTGTTAGCGAATATTGTTAATAAATCATTACGTCAAACAATGGGTCGATCTGTGAACACAGTGTTAACGGTTATTATCGTGACAGTGGCACTTCTTATTTTAGGTGCACCATCGATTCAAAACTTCTCAATCGCGTTATTAATTGGTTTAATAACAGGTATGTATTCATCTATCTGTATTGCAGCACAAATCTGGTACTCATTAAAAATTCGTGAAATGAAAAAATCAGATGGTCAAATTCACAAAAAAGAGAAAAAACAATGGGGAACGGATGAGCCTGTTGTTTAATATATGCCTTTAAATTGGGAACAGGGAAGGGAATTTTCCTTTCCTGTTTTTAATGAAAAAAAAGATCTGCATGCTTTCGTTTGAAAGTTGCAGATTCTTTTTGTTTAAAGCCTAAATTGTTGTAGTAAAGTTTGTAGCTGCTGGGCGTTATCACTTAGCTCCTCAGCTACTGCATTGACCTGCTGCATTGTGGCTACTTGCTCATCAACTGCATGGGTAATAATTTGGGAGTTATTTGCTGAGATATCTGCACCAGAGGCGATTTCCGTTAGAGAGGTCGCTACTTCTTGAGCGCCAGCTGAAATTTGTTCCGATGTGGCTGAAATATCTTCAATTTGGTTTGTAAAGTCTTGAACAGATGATGAAATAGCGTCAAAGGCATTGCCTGCCTCATAAATTTTAGCTACACCGTCTTGAACAGATGTTAAGCCTTCAATAACAGCATCTTCGACATTTCTTGTATCCATTTGAATCTCATTTGTAATAGCGACAATTTGACTCGCAGATTGATTTGATTCCTCTGCAAGCTTTCGCACTTCATCTGCAACGACTGCAAAGCCTTTGCCATGTTCGCCAGCTCTTGCTGCTTCGATAGCAGCATTCAAAGCCAATAAATTGGTTTGCTCCGTAATGGCTGTGATTACTTTTGTAATTTGTCCAATATCTTCAGATTGCTTACTAAGTTTTTTTGTTAAATCAGCAATACGTATTGTAGCTTCAGAGATTGTATCCATCTGCTCTTTGGCAGTTAAAATGGTTGCACCACCTGTATTGGCAAGCTGTGTCATATTGAGAGCGTTGTGATGTAATTGTTGTGTAGTCTCAGCGATGCGTTGTACACCAGCAGCAGTTTCATCCATAGCGATTGTACTTTGCTGAGCTGTGCTAGCTGATGAAGTTAAGTGATCCGTAGTTTCTTTTACACGATGTGCAATATCGCTTGACGTTGCAGTCACTTCCTCAGTGCTAGCAGAAAGCTCTTCAGAAGCAGCAGATAAATGTGTGGCACTATCTTGAACATTTCCTATTAGCTTCGATAAATTTTGTTTTAACGTATTTACTGCTGTAGCAAGAATACCAATTTCGTCTTTTGAGCTATAGTCAAGTTGGGCGATTGTTAAATCACCTTGCGATAGTGCATCTGCTGCATCAATTACCTGTCGTAGCGGTTGGACGATAGAGTTTTTCACAAAATTCATAAAGTATAGTCCTACAAAGACACTTACAATAAGCAAAACAATGGAGAAAATGATAGCTCTTGATACAGTTAAGTCAACATCATGCTCAACCTTTTGAAGTTGTTCATCATGGTATTCCAATAGCTCTTTTGTCAAAGCAAAGATTTCCCTATTATGTTTTGTTACATCATTATTAATGTAGGATAATGCTAAATCCATATTGCCATTAGTAAAAGCTTGCATCGCCTTTTGGGAACTAGCCAGTAATTCATTTTGTAATGCAGATACTTGCTCCATAATACCTTTTGTATAATCTGAACGCACAATACTAGTCAGTTCTTGAATCGTCTCAGGTAATTGTTTTTCATATCTTTCTAAATTAGCTTTTGCCGTTTCATCATTACTATTTAAAAAATAGGAACGTAAAAAAAGGCCTTGAGAGGCAATTTGTTGCTGTATTTCTTCTGTTAATTGCATTTGGACAATTCGATGATTTAATGCCTCTTCTATATCTCTCTTAGCCACTTTAAATTGGAGAAATGATAGAATACTTAAGATCAATAGTAAACAAATTAATGAAATAAATCCTATATTTAGTTTTTTGCGAACGGACATTTACGTTCCTTCTTTCCTTCATAATATTAGAGAATCAATGTTCTGAAATTACTATAACTTGATATTTTTACAAGGTCAATACTTGGTAAGAGCTTAAAATTAGGTAGTTTTACTTCCTTTTTGTTGAATAAATAAAAGCGTTTTTTACTAGTAATGCTTTTCATCATTTCAATAGTATTTTTTCTTTTTCTCAGAATTCATTGACAATTCCGGTAGATTGGCATAAAATAAGGCTAACTTTTTGTTCGGTAATGGTAGAAGGTCTCGGGAGCGAGGCTAGCCATAGAGCAGATGAGCTGAGTTTAGATAAGAATAGCTGAGAAATTGTTGAATAAGAATAGTAGCGTAAGTGTGCAATCTAGAGAGTCAGTGGATGGTGTGAACTGATTTGCAGCTTAAGTGAATGGACTTATGAGAGTCGCTTATAATAAAAGCGAACGGCTTCCCCACGTTATAGGGGGTGCATTAACTTTGTTGACCATGCAGGTTAAAAAGTTAAAAGTCTTCGGACTATCTTTGCGTGATGGATTTCATGTCATGCTAGGACAGCACATAAGGGAGAGCAATATGCTCTAATATGAGGTGGCAACGCGGTCTTAATCGTCCTCTGCAATTAGGAAAATCCTTTTTGCAGAGGGCTTTTTTTATTTTTCAGCAACTATTTAAACATTGATTACATTCAGGGGAAATTTTGAAAAGGAGCTTGGTACTTATGCTATCTACGAGTTCAAGAACAAAAATGAAAACAATTAATGGTGATTCTTTAACACCGATTTTAATTTTTAGACGCTTACAAGGTAATCATAAATTTTTGCTAGAGAGTTCAGCCCAGCATGAGGGAGCAGGACGTTTTTCTTTTATTGGTGCTAACCCTAGAAAAACATATAAAGGTCAAGGTGATGAAATTCAAGAGTATTCCTATAAAACGGGAAAAACATATACACATAAAGGTGATTTATTTGTGTTATTGAAAAGATTAATGCCCCGCGTTTCCAATACTACGCAGTTCCCATTTTCAGGAGGCGCTGTTGGTTATGTAGGTCATGGGGCAACGTCAAATCCTTCTACTGAAGAGATGAATGTGGAGCTGCCTGATGTGCATTTTCATGTTTATGAGACAGTTATTGTTTTTGACCATGTAACAGACGAAGTTACACTAATTCATACAAATATAGATGCAGAAAAAAAAGAACCAAATTTAGAAGAGCTGGCACAACAGCTTATAAAAGGTAGAGAGACTGAGGATACGGACTGTCACTATGTTCCAAAGGAATCCGCAGTGAATGAACATTTTGAGAGCACTCTTACTGCTGTTAAAGATATTTTGGATGAAGAGATGACAAGGGTTGTGCTATCAAAGCGCTTAATAGCTGATTTACAAGGAGATGCTTTCGCTTTATATCGTCAATTACGGAAGAATAGTCCAGCAGCCTATATGTATTATGTAGAATTTGAGGATTACATAGTATTAGGTACATCTCCTGAAAGCCTTATTCGAGTTAAGGGTGGGCGGGTTATCGCAACGCCAACAGAAGGAACAGTTCCTAGAGGTAAAACTAAGGGGGAAGACTTGGAACAAGAACGAAAACTAGTGGAAAACACAGAAGTGAGAAAATCTCATGCGGTACTAGTTTCTGCCATTCAGCAAGAGCTACAGTCAGTGTGCTTTCGAGATTCGATTCAGGTGATAGAGGCGATGAAAATTGAGCGATCAAAGCAAGCTTTACACATGACATCTAGAGTTGAGGGTCAAATTTTACCTATGCTTCATGCACTTGATGTCTTAGCCGGAACATTACCACCTTTTGCATCAGCAGGAAATCCAAATGCACAGGCCAAGGATTATTTAGAAAAAGTTAGTCAGGCTACAGGTATTTTTGGAGGTGCCCTTGGGTTTATTGGCTTCAATGGTCATCTTGATTTTGCTTTAACAGGAAAATCAATGGTGATAGCCAATGAAACGATGCATATGCAAACAACTGTAACGGTAACAAAATATACAAATACCAACGAAATTTTGAAACAGGTGGAAGAGGAAGAACGGGATTTTTTAAAAGAAGGAGGTCAACATTAATGGAAGCTATTCAGCAAAAGGTACAGCAGAGAGAGCATCTCATCTATGAAGAAATGCTACAGGCAGCAAATTGGATGTTCCAGGATGACACACCGAAGGAGGAAATCGCTAGCTTTCTAACAGCATTATCTTGTAAAGGTGAAACAGCACACGAAGTAGCAGCATTGGCAACTGTTATGCGTTCATTTGCACTTGATGTACCTGCAAAAGTAGGTGTATATATGGATAATTGTGGTACAGGTGGCGATGGTTTAAATACCTTTAATATCAGTACAGCATCTGCTTTCGTTTTAGCTGGAGCAGGTGTTCAAATGGCTAAGCATGGTAATCGCAAAATTTCCTCAGCATCAGGAAGTGCGGATGTTTTAGAAGCGCTTGGTATTCATACGGATATTACCATTGAGCAAACTGTTGAACTCCTAGAGACAGAGGGAATTGCATTTCTATATGCGCCAAATGTGCATCCGAAATTAAAGCGTATTGGTGAGGTGCGTCGTGCTCTGGGTAAACCAACCATTTTTAATCTTGTGGGTCCCCTTACGAACCCAGTTTCATTATCAACTCAATTTACCGGCATTAATCGACCTAATTTTGTCATGGAGTACGCTTCAGTACTACAAATGCTTGGACGTGAGCGAGCGATGGTCGTTTCGGGACCACAGGGGTTAGACGAGGCGTCATTAGCTGGGCAGAATACCTTTGTCTTAGTGGATAAAGGAGACTTAATACCTTTTTCATTAACCGCAGAGGATGCAGGCCTTAGCTATGCGCCACTTGAATCAATCCGTGGGGGAAATGCAGATGAAAATGCCGTTATTATGCGAAAATTATTAGCTGGTGAACAAAGTGCTTACTTTGACACTGTATTATTAAATGCTGGTATTGGGCTATTCAGCTATGGTAAGGCTGAAACGGTTAAAGAGGGCGTAGACATGGCGAGGGATAGCATTTTTAGTGGGCGAGCATTACAAAAATTAGAAGCAGTCGCTGCTTTCAGCGAGAAAATTAAAGAAGTGGAGGTTGGACAATGAATATATTAAATAAAATTATTGACCAGAAAAAAATAGAGGTTTGTGCTTTACTTGAACAACCCGACCCACTTGCTAATTTTACAGAGAAGGCACGTCCATCATTATTTGAGCAATTACGAAAATCGGAAACATTACAAGTTATTTCTGAGATGAAGCGTGCATCACCTTCTAAAGGGCTTATTGCAGAAGGTACAGATCCAGTTGCGCAAGCAAAAATATATGAACATGCAGGAGCAGCGGCAATATCTGTACTAACAGATAAAGAGTTTTTTAGAGGATCCTTTGAGGATTTAGCCGCAGTTGCCGATGCTGTTCAGACACCTCTTCTTTGTAAGGATTTTATGATTGACCGTGCACAAATTCGTTTTGCCAAAGCATCAGGTGCATCCATTATTTTATTAATTGTTGCTGCATTAACAGATGAAATATTACGTGATTTATATAGCTATGCAGCAAGCTTAAACTTAGAGGTATTAGTTGAAGTGCATGACCTTCAGGAGCTTGAGCGAGCTTTGGCAGTAGGAGCTCAACTGATTGGCGTTAATAACCGCGATTTACGTTCCTTTGAGGTGAGCTTAGAACGAACACGTGAAATTGCAGAAGCTTTCCCATTCGACAAGGAGCACGTGTTAATAAGTGAAAGTGGCATTTGGACGCAGGAAGATGCTAAAACGGTAGCAGCAATGGGGGCAAGTGGTGTTCTTGTTGGCGAGTCCTTGATGCGTAGTGGTGATGCAGGAGCCGCATTAAAAAGTTTACAGGTAAGTAAGTTGGAGGCATCTGTATGACAAAGGTAAAGATTTGTGGACTCAAGGAACAGCAACATGTACTAGCTGCAGTAGAGGTAGGAGCAGATGCAATTGGATTTGTCTTTGCCCCAAGCAAGCGCCAAATTTCAATTGAACAGGCACATCAATTAGCAAAATATGTACCACAGGGAATTTTGAAAATAGGAGTCTTTGTTAATCCAAGTGTGGAGGAACTGCGAGCCGCTGTTGAAGGTGTGCCATTAGATTATGTGCAGTACCATGGAGAAGAGACACCCGAATTTATCCGCCAGCAGGGTTACCCCGCGATTAAGGCACTGTCAGTTCGTGATGAAGCAGATGTTCGTGCGGCTGCTCATTATAATGTTGACTATTATTTATTCGATGCTCCAGGCACTGATTTTAAAGGTGGGAGTGGCCATACGTTTGATTGGACACTTCTAGAAATGGCAGGGATTCCGCGAGAGAAATTAATTTTAGCGGGTGGTTTGAAAGCTGAAAATATTGCAGAGGCTGTATCGCTGGTGTCTCCTTATATGGTAGACGTATCGAGCGGTGTGGAGACAGATGGTATAAAGGATGAAGCAAAAATAAATGCATTTATACAGACTGTAAAGAAAGGAAGAGCATGATGGTAAATTCAATTGCAAATAGCGTACCGACAAAGGAAGGACGTTACGGAAAATTTGGAGGGCAATTTGTTCCAGAAACATTAATGACAGCCTTGCAGGAATTAGAGTTAGCCTATGATGAGGCAATGAGCGATCAGGAATTTACGGATGAACTAGCCTATTATTTACAACAATATGTTGGGCGCGAGACACCATTGTACTACGCAGAAAACTTAACACAGGAGCTAGGTGGTGCGAAAATATACTTAAAGCGAGAGGATTTAAATCATACTGGCGCTCATAAAATTAATAATGCCATAGGTCAGGCATTGCTGGCTAAACGAATGGGCAAAAAGAAAATTGTAGCGGAAACAGGAGCCGGGCAGCATGGCGTAGCAACGGCAACAGCATGTGCTCTGTTAAACCTTGAATGTGTTGTCTTTATGGGTGCTGAGGATATCAAACGTCAACAGCTAAATGTATTTCGTATGGAGCTGCTAGGTACAAAAGTGGAGTCTGTAGAAACAGGTTCTAAAACATTGAAAGATGCTGTGAATGCTGCACTTCGCTATTGGGTGACAAATGTTGAGGATACACATTATATTTTAGGCTCAGCTTTAGGACCACATCCATTCCCCAAAATCGTTAGAGACTTCCAGCGTGTTATTGGTGTTGAAACGAGACAGCAAATTATAGAAAAGGAAGGACGTTTACCAGATGCAGTTGTTGCCTGTATCGGTGGTGGTAGTAATGCAATTGGGATGTTTCATCCCTTTATCGATGACGAAGCCGTAGCATTATATGGTGTAGAGGCTGCTGGAAGTGGTATAGAAACAGGAAAACATGCAGCAGCTATTGCTGGAGGACAGCTAGGGGTATTGCACGGAGCATATATGTATTTATTACAGGATGATAATGGCTTTGTACAGGAGGCTCACTCGATATCTGCTGGGCTAGACTACCCAGGAAAGGGTCCAGAGCATTGCTATTTACATGATATTGGTCGCGCACATTTTGATTCGATTACAGATAGTGAGGCACTAGAAGGCTTACAGTTATTAAGTCGTACGGAAGGTATACTTCCTGCGTTAGAGAGCTCTCATGCTATTGCTTATACAGCAAAGCTAGCAAAAACGATGTCTACAGATGACATCATTGTTGTATGTTTATCAGGCCGAGGCGATAAAGATGTTCATACAGTCCGTAAAGCATTAGGAGGGGATGTATCATGACAACATTACAGCAGGCAATTGAACAAACAAAAATTGCTGGTCATAAAGCATTTGTGCCATATATTATGGCAGGAGATGGTGGGTTAGAAACGTTAAGACCCACAATTCTAAAGCTACAGCAATTGGAAGTTACGGCTATTGAGGTTGGTATTCCATTTACAGACCCTGTTGCAGATGGTCCAACAATAGAACGAGCAGGTGAACGAGCATTAGCGGCAGGTGTGACATTACGGAAGGTGCTAGAAGAGCTGGCCTCCTTTAGAGAAGAGATTCATGTACCATTAGTGGTTATGACTTATTTTAACCCTATTTTAGCTTACGGCTTAGAGGAATTTGCAAAAGCTTGTGTGGCGGGGGGAGTAAAGGGATTAATCGTTCCTGATGTTCCACTTGAGGAAAGTGCTATTTTACAAAAGGCATTAAATCCTCATAGTATTGACATAATCCAGCTTGTCTCGTTAACAAGCCCACCTGAACGAATTATGCGTATCGCCGCTGCAAGTCAAGGCTTTGTCTATGCTGTGACAGTTAATGGCATCACTGGAGCTCGCTCAAGCTTTGCAGATGATTTAGGTGGCCATTTTGCTCGCTTACGTGAAGCAAGTGAAATTCCAGTGCTAGCAGGCTTCGGTATTTCAACACCTGAGCAGGTGGTTAGTATGGGGGCACTGGGTGATGGTGTTATCGTTGGTAGTGCGATTGTGACGGCGCTTCATGAAAATAATTGGCATAAGATTGAATCATTGGTGCTCGCTTCTAAAGGCGTGCTAGAGAAGTCTACTCTTTAATTAGAGTAGGCTTTTTATCTTCATTCAGCAGAAGACTCCCACCTCTACAGGTACAGGTGGTGAGATGAATGCGGTTTTGGTTCTCCTTTTCAGTGGGTGTCCAAACACCTACTGAAATAGAGGAACTCAGTCTAAGAACGCCACGTCCTGTGGCAATTTATCTGTGGGAAAGCGAAGCGACAGCAACACACGCCTGAGTGACCAACATCATGTTGCTGCCGCTGCGCTAGCACTACCCTTTCGCACAAAAAACATCTGTTGGCCCAAAGCCCCGGCTGATGTCACGGATTTTCAAAGGAATGAATAAAAGGATGTTAGCTTAAAACCTTCGCATCCTGCGAAAACGGCTAACTGACCTGCAAAGGTAAAAACGCCACATCCTGTGTCATTACCGAAATGACCGACATCGTGTCGGCCCTCGTGCAGGCCTAGGAACAATTCAAAATCCGGACACAATTACGCCAAGGCGAAATTGATGAGACAAATAGCATTAAGAATCTTATGGATAAAACTATCAATCTAACTGATAGTGCGAATAAGCTAGATTTTCGGTATAATAGCCTTCGTAAGGAAGTGAGAAGATGATACTATCGAAAAAAAGATGGCAGGTGGAACGACCAGATGCCAAACTTGTACAAACATTACAAAATGACTTACAGCTGTCTGCAATTGCAGCGAAGATTTTAGCGGCACGAGGCTGCGCAACAACCGCTGATGCAGAGAGTTTATTAAATATGACAGAAGCAAATATTCATGATCCATTTTTAATGCATAACATGGCAGAAGCTGTAGCACGTATTGAGCAAGCACTTGAGAATGGGGAAAAAATATTAGTTTATGGAGATTATGATGCCGATGGTGTGACAAGTACAACTGTCATGCTAAATGTGCTACTTGATCTTGGAGCTGATGTATCGTTTAAAATACCGAATCGTTTTATTCACGGCTATGGACCACATGAGGATCTATTTCGTGAAGCATATGACGAGGGTGTTCAGCTAATTATTACAGTAGATAATGGAATTTCAGGCATTGAACCAGTTCGTATCGCGAAGGAGCTTGGCATGGATGTTATTGTAACTGACCATCATGAACCAGGCGATGAATTACCACCAGCGGATATTATTTTACATCCTCGCATACCAAAAGGGCATTATCCATTTGGCGAGCTTGCAGGTGTGGGTGTAGCTTTTAAGTTGGCGCATGCTTTATATGGTGAGTTACCTACACATCTAATGGAATTGGTAGCTGTCGGAACTGTAGCAGATTTAGTGCCATTAGTGGATGAAAATCGATATCTTGTAAAACGCGGAATAGAAGAAATGCGCCGTTCTCTTAGCCCTTGGGTGCTGGCAATGTGTGAAGTAGCAAGCGCCGAGCAAGCTAAGATTAACGAAGAAACAATCGGCTTTTATTTTGGTCCTCGCTTAAATGCAGTTGGTCGCCTTGGAGAAGCGGCTCCAGGTGTAGAGCTATTAATGGCTGAGGATCATGCAAAGGCAACAGCATTGGCAAAACAGCTCAACGCATGTAATAGTGAGCGCAAAGATATTGTTAAAAGCATAACAGATCAGGCAATCGCTCTTATTGAATCAGATGAAAAAATTCGGAATTCACTTGTTTTAGTTGTTGCGGGAGAGGGCTGGAATGCAGGTGTCGTGGGAATAGTTGCATCTCGGCTTGTTGAACTTTATTACCGTCCAACAATTGTACTTTCATTAGACAATGAAAGAGGGACAGCAAAAGGTTCTGCCCGTAGTATCGAAGGGTTCCATTTGTACAATGAACTAGCCAAAAATAGAGATATACTGCCTCATTTTGGTGGACATCCTATGGCAGCCGGCATGACATTATCTATCGAGCATGTTGACGAATTACGATTACGCCTAGATGCTCAAGCAAAAGCGTGTTTATCAGAGGAGCAACTAACACCTGTATTGGCTATCGATATTCCTTTAAAGCTAGATGAAATTTCTGCAGATGCTATCGAGGAGATTTCAACGCTCGGTCCATTTGGTACAGATTTTCCGAAGCCAGTTTATGTATTAGAGAATGTGGAAATAGCCTCTATGCGTAAAATAGGTGCAGCTGAAAATCATATTAAAATGGAGTTGACAGATGGTTATGAAAAATTAGATAGTGTTGGCTTTAATAAAGGTCATCTACATGAAGAGTTAACATATGGCATAAAAGTATCTTTTACAGGGGATTTACAAATTAATGAGTGGCAGGGACGTAAAAAGGCACAATTTATGATTGAAGATGTTCAAACAACAGAGTGGCAATTATTTGATATTCGGGGTATCCGTCAAACGGCTCGCTGGTTAAATACAGTTCCGAAAGAAGAAGCAACATTTATTGCCTTCCGTCGAGAGACATTGACTTACTACCAATCTCTTATTGGTGAGCCTATTCTAGCAGTAGATTCTTCACTTTCAAATGTGGGACAAACCAATTATGTTGTGCTTTTAGATTTACCACAAAATGTTCAACTGTTAGAAAATGTATTACAAATAACTGCTCCATCCCGTATTTATGCGCATTTTTATATGCCTGATTCACAATATTTTAATGGCTTGCCGACGCGCGAGCAATTTGCTTGGTACTATAAATTTTTGAAAAACCGCCCTGCTTTTCCACTTAATATGCATTTAGCAGATTTAGCAAAGCATACAGGTTGGCCATTAGATGCATTAAAATTTATGACACAGGTGTTTTTTGAGCTTGGTTTTGTTAAAATGGAGAGTGGACTGACGACTGTCAACGTGAATGCCATAAAACAGGAGCTTACGGAGGCACCGTCTTACAAACAACGTTCAGAACAGATTGAAATGGAGCAAAAGCTTGTTTATGCCCCTTATATAGAATTAAAACAATGGTTTGATGAACGATTACATTAATAGACGAAAAAGGTTCGTAGGAGGAGCAATATCATGGATTTAAAGCAATATGTAACAACGGTTGAGAACTGGCCAAAAGAGGGCATTAGCTTCAAAGATATCACAACAATTATGGATAATGGACCTGCATATAAATATGCAACAGATCAAATTGTCACGTATGCCAAAGAGTTAGGCGCAGAAATTATAGTGGGTCCAGAGGCTCGCGGTTTTATTATTGGGTGTCCAGTTGCTTATGCCCTTGAAATTGGCTTTGCTCCTGTTCGTAAACCAGGAAAATTACCCCGTGAAGTGGTAAGTGCTGATTATGGTCTTGAATACGGAAAAGATACATTAACTATGCATAAAGATGCCATTAAACCAGGTCAAAAGGTGTTAATTTGTGATGATTTACTTGCAACTGGCGGTACTGTTGAAGCAACGGTTCGTTTAGTGGAACAATTAGGTGGCGAGGTTATTGGCTGTGCCTTTCTAATTGAATTAAAAGAGCTAAATGGTCGTGCAAAACTTGGCGATTTAAACGTGAAAACACTGATTGAATATTAATACAGCTAAAAGGAAAGCGCCACATGCTTATGGCGCTTTTTTTATGGATTTTTGATTGGCAGAGAAAATTGCTCGGTTTGCAATAGCTTCCGCTCAGGTGCGCGAGAAAAACGCTCGGGTTGCCAGCATTCCCGCTCAAGTAAGCGAGAAAATAGCTCCGATTCCCAGCCAATTCGCTCGGGTCATTGAAAAAACTGCTCAGTTTGTCAGCCAATTCGCTCGGGTCAGCGAAAAAACTGCTCGGTTTGCCAGCCAATCCGCTCGGGTCAGCGAAAGAACTGCTCGGTTCGCCAGCCAATTCACTCAGGTCAGTGAAAAACTGCTCAATTCGTCAGCCATATCGCTCAGGTCAGTGAAAAAACTGCTCGGTTCCCCAGTCGTATCGCTCAGGTCAACGAAAAAACTGCTAAGGACCCTGCCATACCACATGAATAGCCTATTAGATTGCTCAAACAGTCCACCTTATGATTTATATGAGCAATCAAGCCCAGAGGCACTTTTCAATAAAGTTACAACCCCATGAAAATTACGCTTCATCGTAAGAGCGGATGATTTTTTGGATGGTTCTTAGTGTGTCATAGAAATTTGCATATTGATCAATGCCGATATCAGCAATAATTCTTTCTTGAATAGTCTGCCAAATAGGGGTAGCCTCGTTTAGTTTTTCAATTCCCTTATCTGTTAATGAGATGATTTTCGTGCGTGCATCTTGTGGATTTCTTGTTAATTCAACATAGCCGCTTTGCTTTAATATATTTATATTTCGCGTAACGGTGGTTTGGTCTAGTTGCAAAATTTCACCTAATCGGCTTATCGAAACGGTTTGTTGATGAGCAATATTGGCAAGCATTGAATATTGAGTGACCTTTAGACCTGTCGGCTGAAGCAACTTGTCATACAATTGCGTCACAACTCTTGTTTTTTTTCTAAGGTTTGCGCAAACACATATCTGCGTATAATCTAGAGTCTTCAGATTATTCTCCATTGTTCAGTTCCCCTTTTATGGATTCAGATAGCTTCAGTATACACCTATCATATGAGAAATACTGCTTGACAGCTATAAATACTCTTACTATTATTATATATGTATATACATGTAATATGAACAAAAATATGTATATACATGTTAATTCGAAAATCTTTCAAGAAATGAAGGTGTTATATGAAGCGTATTCATTATAGTTGGTTTATTCTCATTATCGCATTTTTTTCAATTATCGTAGCTGGTATTACTATGTCGTCTTCAGGAGTTTTTATAAATTCATTTGAAAAGGAATTTAATTGGGATAGATCCTTAATTGCTCTAGCCTTTGCAGTTAGTTTATTTTTATATGGGTTTTCTGGACCATTTATGGCAGCATTACTTGAAGTAGCTGGTTTGAAAAAGATGATGCTAGGGGCAATGGCGACCCTCGTAACAGGGCTGATACTTACACTTTTTATGAGTCAATCATGGCAATTAATCATTATTTGGGGAGGAATCATTGGTTTAGGGGCTAGCCTCTTTTTAACAGTACTAAGTCCATATGTCGCTAATCATTGGTTTGTAAAAAGAAGAGGGCTAGCAGTGGGGATTCTAACAGCAAGTACAGCAACAGGGCAATTAATTTTACTGCCTGTACTGGCTATTATCATTGAGCAGTTTTCTTGGCGACATGCGATTGGCTTAATTCTTCTACTTAGTACGCTCATGTTTATCATCATTTTGCTATTCATAAAAAACAAACCACAAGATATTGGGATGCTACCTTATGGACAGGAAGAAGAGCTAGAATTACCTGAGGAGCATCATAAAAAAAATCCAATTACTATAGCTTTTAGTGGGCTATTTGAGGCCATAAAGATTAAAGAATTTTGGCTATTAGCGGGAAGCTTCTTTATTTGTGGTCTGTCAACAAGCGGATTAGTCGGAACTCATTTTGTATCTTATTGTATTAGCTTTGGTGTACCACTAGTAACTGCCGCATCGTTTCTTTCTTTTATGGGCATATTTAATCTCGTTGGTACTACTTTGTCAGGGTGGCTATCGGATCGTTTTGATAATCGATGGTTATTGTTTTGGTACTATCTTTTAAGAGGAATGTCCTTGCTATTGCTTCCTTACGCATTAGCACAAGGTTCACTTCCCTTACTAGCGATTTTTACAATTTTTTACGGATTAGATTGGATTGCCACTGTACCTCCTACCATTAGTATTGCTAGACAAACTTTTGGGACGAATAAAAGTGGTGTTATTTATGGATGGATTTTTGCATCACACCAGGCAGGTGCTGCTCTAGCTGCTTATGGTGGAGGGCTTATTTATAAATTTTTCAATTCTTATACATGGGCTTTTTTCCTGGCAGGTGTTTTCTGTGCGTTAGCAAGCTTATTTGTTATTATGGTAAAAAAACAACCACAAAGGCAAGCTCATACTGAATAATATTGAAAAAATGAACTCAATGATCTAATTGATTTCATTTTTTTTTTGACTTATAACAAACAAAAGTTTATAATATAAACAAATATAATAAAAGGTGATGCTATGAATGAAAGAGAACAGGCGGTACTAGCATTAATTCGTCAAAATCCGTTTATGTCTCAGCAAGAGATGGCGGATAAGATGAATCTATCTCGTCCAGTCCTAGCCAACTTAGTGTCGAGTTTAACGAAGCAGGGAAAAATAGTAGGACGTGCGTATATTTTACCCGAGGAAAATGAAATTATTTGTATCGGTGGTGCAAATCTAGATCGTAAATTTCATGTGAAGGGGAACGTCCAATTTGGTACTTCCAATCCTGCAAGCTCATCATTTAGTGTTGGTGGTGTTGGGCGAAATATTGCTGAGAACCTTGGTAGGCTAAATCATCAGGTAACATTACTAACAACGGCTGGCAAAGATGCTGATTGGCAAGTTATCCAAGAGGCTTCTGAGTCATTTATGAATTTACGTTATGTTGAGCAATTAGCAGATGCTTCAACTGGCTCCTATACTGCGATAATGGATGAGCAGGGAGAGCTAGCATTGGCTGTAGCTAACATGGAAGTATATGATCTCTTACTGCCAAGCTTGTTAAAGAAGCATGAGGCGATGCTTGTCAATGCTGGATGCTTTATTTTGGATTTAAATTGTCCTAAGGAAACAGTGGCCTATATTCAACAGATGGCAATTGCCCGTGAAATTCCGTTAGTCATTGTGCCTGTATCTTCCCCTAAAATGAATCGACTACCTGATACATTGCAAGGAGTTACATGGTTTATTTGTAACACGGATGAAGCAGAAACAATTGTTGGTCATTCTATTGAAAGCGCTTTAGATTATGAAAATGCATTACAGCAACTACTTCAGTTAGGTGCTGAGCATGTCATTATTACAGCAGGAAGTAAAGGTGTATTTGCAGCATCGACTTCAATTAAACCAAGTCATTTTAAGGCTAAAATTATAGAAAAGATAGAAGATGTAACAGGTGCAGGTGATGCCTTTGTCAGCGCTGTGATCCATAGCTGGCTTACGGGACAATCCTTCGCAATATGCATTGATGCTGGTTTAACAAATGCTAAAAATACACTGGCATCCCCATATACAGTAAGACCTGAATTATCCGTAGATTTGTTAAAAAGTGAAATGGAGGAATAACAACATGAAAGAATTCATCGTATTATCAGAGGAAGTAAAAGCAGGACAAGCAAAAGGTTTACCAATCGTAGCATTAGAATCAACAATTATCTCTCACGGCATGCCATACCCTCAGAACGTTCAAACTGCACGTGAAGTAGAACAAATTATCCGTGACAATGGTGCAGTTCCAGCAACGATTGCTTTAATTGATGGGAAAATTAAAATCGGTTTATCAGATGAAGAACTTGAAATGTTCGGTAATGCGCAAGGAGTAGCAAAAACTTCACGTCGTGACTTAGGCTATTTATTGGCAACAAAAAAATTAGGCGCGACAACTGTTGCGGCAACAATGATTTGTGCAGAACTTGCGGGCATTGAAATTTTCGTAACAGGCGGTATCGGTGGTGTTCATCGAGGCGCTGAAACAACGATGGACATTTCAGCAGATTTAGAAGAATTGGCACAAACGAATGTGGCTGTAATTTGTGCAGGTGCTAAATCGATTTTAGACATTGGTTTAACATTAGAATATCTTGAAACTAAGGGTGTGCCTGTCGTTGGATTTGGCACAGATGAAGTACCTGCGTTCTATACTCGTCAAAGTGGTTTCGATGTTAACTTTAAACTTGATACGCCAGAAGAAGTGGCAGAGATGTTACGTGCAAAATGGCAATTAGGCTTGAAGGGCGGAGCTGTTATTGCGAATCCGATTCCTGAGTCTGAGGCGCTTGAACATGCATTCATTACAGAAATCATTGAAAAAGCGCTAATAGAAGCAGAAGAAAATGGTATTCAAGGCAAAAACGTTACACCATTCTTACTTGGAAAAGTAAAAGAATTAACAGAGGGCAAAAGCCTTGATGCAAACATTGCATTAGTAAAAAATAATGCAGTTGTAGGAGCAAAAATTGCTGTGGCGAATAATAAATTAAGCTAAACTAAACCATTATACAAGAAAAGAGACTCTTTGCGATGATACATTTGCAGAGGGTCTTTTTATTCATTGTGAAGAATAATTCTTCCATTTTTCACATTGTTCACGAGATTAACTAAACAAAATGACACAGTCACTTTACAATAGGCTACAATATTTTATACAATTAAATTTATATCTAATCTGAAAAATTTGACGAGCAAGGTGGACATGTTATGGCGAAAGAGCAAATTTTGACTCCTGAGGACGTATTTGAGTTAGTCAAATCCTACATGAATGATGAAAATGTCGCATTCGTGAAAAAAGCGTATGAATTAGCGAGGAATGCCCATATTGAGCAATTCCGAAGCTCAGGTGAACCGTATATTATTCACCCAGTGCAAGTAGCTGGTATTTTAGCTGAGTTACAAATGGACCCTGAAACAGTTGCGGCTGGTTTTTTACATGATGTTGTCGAGGATACAGATTTTACGCGCGACGATTTAGTTCGTGAATTCGGCGAAGAGGTTGCAATGCTTGTTGATGGCGTGACAAAGCTGGGGAAAATTAAATATTTATCAAAAGAAGCGCAGCAAGCAGAAAATCATCGTAAAATGTTTGTTGCTATGGCACAGGATATCCGTGTCATTTTAATTAAACTGGCTGACCGTCTACACAATATGCGGACGCTTAAGCATTTGCCTGCTGAAAAGCAACGCCGTATCTCCAAAGAGACGCTTGAAATTTTTGCACCACTTGCGCATCGTCTTGGAATTTCGACAGTTAAATGGGAGCTTGAGGATACAGCTCTTCGTTATTTAAATCCACAGCAATATTACCGCATTGTTAGTCTAATGAAGAAAAAACGCGATGAACGTGAGGCCTATTTAGAAAATGTTATGGCTGAGATGAAGTCACAGCTTACAGAGGTCGAAATTGATGCAGATATTTATGGTCGTCCAAAACACATCTACAGCATCTACCGCAAAATGGTGTTACAAAAAAAACAATTTAATGAGATTTATGATTTATTAGCCATTCGTGTATTGGTCGATAGTATTAAAGATTGCTATGCTGTTCTGGGAATCGTGCATACGCTATGGAAACCGATGCCTGGACGCTTTAAGGATTATATTGCAATGCCCAAGCAAAACCTTTATCAATCACTGCATACGACTGTAATTGGCCCTTATGGGGACCCATTAGAGGTGCAAATTCGTACAAAGGAAATGCATAAGATTGCTGAATATGGGATTGCTGCACATTGGGCCTATAAAGAAGGTAAAAAGATTGATACTGAAAAACAAAATGTTGATCAAAAATTAACATGGTTCCGTGAAATATTAGAGTTTCAAAATGAATCCTCAAATGCTGAGGAATTTATGGAGTCCTTAAAATTTGATTTATTTTCTGATATGGTTTATGTATTCACGCCTGAAGGAGATGTCATTGAATTACCAGCAGGTTCTGTACCTATCGACTTCGCATACCGTGTGCATTCAGAAGTCGGAAATCGTACAATTGGCGCAAAAATCAATGGTAAAATGGTACCGCTTGATACACCATTAAAAACGGGAGATATCATTGAAATCTTAACCTCTAAGCAATCTTTTGGTCCGAGTCGTGATTGGCTTAAAATAGCGCAATCCTCACAGGCAAAAAATAAAATAAAACAGTTTTTCAAACGTCATCTTCGTGAAGAAAATATTATCAAAGGCAAAGAGATGATTGAAAAGGAAATCCGTGCACAAGATTATGACATGAAGGAAACCATGTCAGCTGAGAATTTAAAACGTGTTTGCGACAAATTTAACTACACAAACGAAGAGGATTTATATGCAGCTGTTGGTGTTAATGGTATTACTGCACAGCAAGTTGTTAATCGATTAGCTGAAAAACGCCGTAAAGAGCGTGAACAGGAAGAAGCACTTGAGAAAATCGAGCAAAAAATGAAAAATCATGTTCCACAAAAACGCACAGAATCAGGTGTTATTGTAAAAGGGATTGACAATATGCTTATTCGACTTTCGCGTTGTTGTACACCTGTGCCTGGAGACGACATTGTTGGCTTTATTACGAAAGGTAGAGGTGTTTCAGTTCACCGTGCAGATTGTCCTAACATTCAAATAGAGGATGAGCAGGAACGTTTGATTGAGGTTGAGTGGGAAAATGGGCTAGCTCCTGAGAAAAAGGAATACCCAGTTGATATTGAAGTATCAGCCTTTGATCGACCAGGTATATTAAATGAAATTATGCAAATTGTTAGTGAAACGAAAACGAATATTTTAGCTGTCAGTGGTCGTGCTGATCGTGAAAAAATGGCCACTATTCATTTAACAATATCTATTTCAAATATTTCACATTTGCATAAAGTTGTAGAACGTATTAAACAAACTCCAGATATTTATTCAGTGCAACGTGTGATTAATTAAAAAGTCCTTGGTTGGATTAACTTTCTTGTTTATGGAAAGTTACAACGATAGAATTGAGGTTTTAAAGAATGAAAGTAGTTTTACAACGTAGTAAAGCGGCCACTGTTACGGTTGACGGGAAAGTAACAGGCGCTATTGATAATGGTTATGTCCTTTTGGTAGGAATTACACATGAAGATACACAAGAGGATGTTAACTATTTAGCCAAAAAGATAGCTAATCTCCGCCTTTGGGAAGATGCTGATGGAAAAATGAACCATTCTATTTTAGAGCATGGAGGGGCTATACTATCCGTCTCACAATTTACATTGTATGGGGATGCAAAAAAGGGGAATCGGCCAAGTTTTATAGATGCAGCTAGACCAGAAGTTGCGGAGCCGTTATGGCAGGCTTTTAATGATGCCTTACGTTTACACGGTTTACAAGTGGAGACAGGTATATTTGGTGCGATGATGGACGTTGCATTTACAAATGATGGCCCAGTTACTATACTTCTTGAGTCAAAATAATGGTACATTTCCTATATTTCCTTCATACACTATAAAGTATGGTTAGTTTTGTAGGAAGGAAGTGTCTTAAAGATGACGAAGATGGGAAGCATATCAAATCCATATTTATACGAAACTCTTAACATGATGATTGGTCAGGCTATTGTAGTACAAACCGAAAAAAATATTCAGCAAGGTGTATTAGCCTCAGTATTACCTGACCATATCGTTGTAGAGATTAGTCGTACGCCTTTCTTCATTCGTTTGGAGGAAATTGTATGGGTTACCTTGGCAACAGTTAAAAAATAAATGAGTAAAACCTTCAATTCACAATACGTGACTGGAGGTTTTTTTCATGTTGGAAAGCTATTTTTATTGTATAATTATCTAAAAATTTCGCCATTTAGAAAGGGGAGGTAAAATGATGCAAAGGATAGCCGTACTTGGTTCATTATTTTTTTGGAATAACATAAAACAAAACTTTTCCGCGTTTCCTCAAGTGCAATTTATTCATTTTCCTTACATGGTACCTGAGCAAAGTATTGAATTGATTGATAAGGCAGCCGCCCATGCAGAAATCTTATTATTTGCTGGCTCGATTTCCTATTATTACTGTATGGATAAAATAAAAGCTAAACAGATTCAAGCAGTCTATATTCCCTTTGATGAATTAACATTATCCCTATCATTGCTATCTATACAACATAACCAAAAGGTGAAATTATCCAATATGTCCATTGATTTACCTAAAATAAATACTCTATATCAAGTTTTAAAAGAGGCAGATATTATACAGTCTCCAGAGATGCATGCAATAGATTATGCTTGGGTGTACGATCAAAATGAAAAAATAGATCACTTTCAGATTGATGACTATATAACTTTCCATAAGGAGTTATATAAAGCAGGAAAAACAGAGCTGGCACTTACTAGCTTACATGCTGTTTATGAAGCGTTACAACAAGCAGGAATCCCAGCGAGCTATATGGTCGAAAGGAAACAGACTTTTATATCAACGGTAAATAAAGCCCTAAATACCTATAAAAACACCCTGTTAATTTCATCACAAATTGCAGTTGTTTCAATTCGCAGCAGAGAGAATTCTATTGCTAATAAACAATTATGGATGGAGAATTTAGAAAAAGTATGTAAAACGTTTCATGCAAGGATAGCTCAATCCCTTCAAGAGCCCTACTTAATTTTTTCTACAAGAGGAGCGATTGAAACACTTGATAGGATCTATTTAACATCGTTAATGAATCAGTTTGAAGTACAATTCGAAACGTCTTTTCGTATTGGAATAGGGTTTGGATATTCATTACATGAAGCTGAGTCACATGCCTCCCAAGCATTGTTTTTTACAACAAAATTTGACGAGCATTCCTCTGTTTTGTGCCTAGTTGATGAAGAAAATCGACTTCATGGACCATTATTTGAAAATAATAAAAACATAGCATTATCGAATAATGATCAGCATATTTTAGAGATTGCTGAAAAATTAAAAATGAGTGCTAAAAATTTAAATTTAATTAGGCAATTTAATAAGTTAAATAATAATAGACCTTTTTCTGCAACAGAATTAGCAATGTATTTAAATCTTTCTCGTCGATCAGCAGAACGAATGATTAATCGATTAATCGAGCAAAAATATCTTGTATTATCAGGTGAAGAGCATCCATACCATCAAGGTCGCCCGCGAAAGTTATATAAAGCAACTAATCTATTAAAGATCTGAAATGATAGAAAATTAATACTTTACAATAAATTTGAACTATTGTATATTTATTTTCAATTAAACGACATATAGCGACAAAATTTAAAAGGAGGAATATCCATGCAATTGAAAAAACGCTAATGTCTAAATTATTGAAGATAAGTGGGTGGAGAAATGGAAAATGAACAAATTGTTAAAAAGAAAAGCTGGCTAAAGGTACCTCATACATATACGATCATTTTTGCTATTATTTTTCTTGCGGGTATTTTAAGTTATATTATTCCAGCGGGGGAATTTGACCGTGTAGAGGACAAGGAAGGTCGAATGCTGGTTGTAGATGGAAGCTATCATCATATCGAGAGTGATCCCGTATCATTTTTTGAAATGTTTACAGCCATTCCAATGGGGCTAGAAAAAGGAGCCCAGATTATATTTTATATTTTCCTAGTAAGCGGAGTATTTGGAATTATTCGTGCTACTGGTGCGATAGAAGCGGGTGTTTATAAGGGTGTAAAAGCATTAGAAGGCAGAGAGAAACTGCTTATTCCATTATCAATGATTTTATTCTCTGTTGGCGGTTTCACGATGGGAATGGCAGAGGAAACAATTATTTTTGTGCCAATCGGGGTAGCAATTGCCCGTGCAATGGGGTTTGATGCAATCACTGGAACAGCTATGATTACGCTTGGTGCTGCTAGTGGTTTCTTTGGAGGAATGCTCAATCCATTTACAGTAGGGGTTGCACAATCTTTAGCTGATGTACCTTTATTTTCAGGGATTGGCTTCCGTGCAGTTGTATATGTGTTTGTATTAGGCTTTGCGATTTTCTATGTATCGCGCTACGCCTTTAAAGTCAAAAAGAATCCGCAGGCAAGTGTTATTTATGACATTGAACAGAAGGCTAAATCAAATCTTTCTACAATTGCTATGCCAACCTTAACAGGGAAACATAAATTAGTGTTCATTGCGATGGCTTGTGGTATTGGATTTAATATTTATGGAGTCTTTAACTGGGGCTGGTTTTTAACACAATTAACGGCATCCTTTTTAATTATGGGTTTACTTGCTGGTCTTTTAGGAGGATTAAAACCGGGAACAATTTTTGATTCCTTTATTGATGGGGCTAAGGCTGTTACTTTTGGTGCGCTTATTGTAGGATTTGCTCGTGCCATTACAGTTGTGCTTGAGCAAGGAAAAATTATTGATACAATTGTTTATGCTGCATCTGAAACGATTGGTCATTTGCCACATTCCATCAGTGCGATTGGGATGTTATTAATTCAAGCCCTCTTAAACTTGTTTATTTCATCAGGTAGCGGTCAGGCAGCGGCAACAATGCCAATTATGATTCCAATTACAGATTTACTAGGTTTAGAGCGTCAAGTTGCTGTTTTAGCT
The DNA here is from genome assembly GCF_058803665.1 of Lysinibacillus sp. GW821-FHT14F06. Classification (NCBI taxonomy): domain Bacteria; kingdom Bacillati; phylum Bacillota; class Bacilli; order Caryophanales; family Bacillaceae; genus Lysinibacillus; species Lysinibacillus sp. GW821-FHT14F06. The sequence continues at coordinate 158,499 of NZ_JBXAPF010000003.1, read as the reverse complement.
TTCCAATATGGGGATTCATTAACAAACTCTATTATTCCTACTTCATCGGCATTGATGGCATACTTGGCTGTGGCAGGTATTCCGTATGAAAAATGGATTAAATTTATTTGGAAGATGATTCTTGGCTGGGCTGTCATAGCCTGTATTGCATTAATTGCGGCTGTCGCATTGGGAATCTCTTAAAAGAAAAGCTGTGCAGAAAAGTAGATGATTATCTTCTTTCTACACAGCTTTTTGATTTTTAATCGCTTTCATTAAAATAATTCAAGATGCCTTGATAAATCCCCAGACTTGCTTGTTCCCGGAATTTTGCGGTTGTAACGACACGCTCCTCACTTGCATTACTTAAGAAGCCTAATTCAATAAGGACAGCCTTTTGTCGATTTTCTCGGAGCACTAAGAAATTCCCTAGCTGGGCCCCACGATCCCTTAAATCAATTTTACTAGATAGCCCATTATGAATGGCCTCAGCAAGGGTCTTTTGATTACTGTTCAAATAGTATGATGTAAAGCCATTAATAGAGCTATCATCTGTCGCATCGTAATGAATACTAATAAAAGCATCTGCCTCATGCTGATGGGCTATTGAGACACGTTTTCGAAGTGCTACATATTCATCCGATTCTCTAGTCATCACTACATTGGCACCAGCTGCACTCAACTTTGAGGCAAGTAGAGAAGCAGTTTTCAACGTGATTTCCTTCTCATCAGTACCTCGTTGACCAGTAGTACCATGATCATTTCCACCATGTCCTGCATCAACAACAATTGTAAGCCCATTTAACGTTCCTTTTTTACGAGGCTCAGATGTATTTTTTTTGTTCGTCATAGCTTTATTGGAGGTAGTTGTAACGACCCAGTTCGCTACAAATGCAGTTTTGTTATCTAATTGTATTTCATAAAAATCATCTTTCGCACCTACAATAGGGTAGCTTTTGCCTGCATCTACACGTTCTACAACTTCAGCCGTTGTAGTAGCATCTGTCCGTAGGTTTGTCCCATTATAGATAATTGTTACAGATTCCAGCTCTGTAGCTGAGGAAGATGTAGATTTGGTTTTTTCTACATTTGAAAATGTGCCATAAAAACTATATACCCAGCCAGTTATTTTATTGCTGTACTGAATTTGTACCCAGTTATGTTCTTGGGCTAATACCTTAAAGGCTTTTCCCTTTTTAACAGAACCTACTTTTTTCGCATTTAAATCGGGCTTTTTTCGAACATTCAATGTATCCACTAACACTGTAAAAGTTGTATCCTTGTTCACCTTTTTTGTAGATACCTCAATGACAGGTTTTTCCGAATCAGTTTTTTTCTCAGGTTTATTATTAATGGTAACATAATCTGTCGAAACCCAGCCAACTAGCCCGTTCCAATCAATTTTCGCCCATTCGCCGCTTTCTTCAATCAGATTAGCTTGCTTACCCGTTGAAAGTTGTCCAAGAACTGCAGAAGAAATGTCAGGTTCCGTGCGAATATTAAGACGATCAACCTGTGAGATGACGGTTTTATCAATTGTTTGTTTAGCATTTATAGGAGCAGTTAGCCATGAGGCTACCCATCCTTCGTCATTGCCAGATTTTACTTGAATCCAGTCTCCTTCTCGACCAATAGAAGTTAAGGAATCACCTTCTTCTAACGTCGTAATAATAGGATAAGACAGTCCCGGTCCCTCACGTAAATGAAGAATCGTCCCCGTCACTTTTAAATCACTGGTGTCGGCAAATGCACTTTGAACATTAATTTTACTTGGAATGGCAATCGTTAACATTAGCAAGAAGATGATCATGATATGTAAAAGTTTTGTCCTCATCAAATTCCTCCTATTCCTTGTGCTATTTTACCATGCTTTAGTAATAGAATTCGTGGGAAAATGGTAATGGAATTTGCTGTTTTCGCAACTGTTTCGTGAAAAATACAAAAACAGTTGACATTATCTTTCGTTGTGACTAACATAAAGGGTAATCAAAAAATGATTTACTGCTTATGACCAAGCAAGTAGCGTATACCTCTATTGGAAAAGAGAGGGAAAGACCTAGGCTGCAATCTTTCCTGCAAAAATGTATAACGTGAACAACACTTGAGAGGCTTTTTTCTGAAAAGTAAAACTTAGTAGGGAAAAACGGAATCGGCCGTTATCCGATTATGAGGAGGACGCTCGTTGTTAGGCGCGTCAACTAGGGTGGAACCGCGGAAGCTTCTATAGCTCTCGTCCCTTGCAATATGCAAGGTGGCGAGAGCTTTTTTGTTTCTAAAAAATTGGAGTCGCTCAATTTGGAGAGGAAGCCCTAAACATAGTGAAAAAACACCGTTTAAACGAGCAGGCACTCAAAAATCTATCATAAGCAATCAATAGAGGAGGTAGTTATATGAGTTTTAAAGTACCACGTGGGACGCAGGATATATTGCCGGGTCAATCAGAAAAATGGCAAAAAGTCGAAGCGATTATTCGAGATATTTGTCATGTTTATCGTTATAACGAAATCCGTACACCTATTTTTGAGCAAACAGATTTATTTGCACGTGGTGTTGGTGAAACAACTGATGTAGTACAAAAAGAAATGTATACCTTTGAGGATCGTGGAGGGCGTTCATTAACGCTACGTCCTGAAAATACAGCTGGTGTAGTCCGTGCCTATGTTGAGCATAAAATGTTCGGTGCACCTGATCAGCCAGTTAAGCTATCTTATTTAGGACCAATGTTTCGTTATGAGCGTCAACAAGCTGGACGTTATCGTCAATTTGTTCAATTTGGTGTGGAGGCAATTGGTTCAGCTGATCCAGCTATTGATGCCGAAGTGATTGCACTAGCCATGGATGTCTATGAATCAGTAGGCTTAAAGGATTTAAAATTAGTCATCAACTCACTTGGAGATAAAGTTACACGCGAAACACATCGTACGGCACTGCTCCAGCATTTTGAGCCACATATTCATGAATTTTGTACAGATTGTCAAAATCGATTACAAAAAAACCCATTGCGTATCTTAGACTGTAAAGTGGACCGTGAGCATCCATTAATGAAATCTGCTCCAGCATTAACAGATTTCCTAACTGAGGAATCAGCAGCCTATTTCGCTCAAGTTAAAGCATATTTGGACATTTTAGGTATTTCATATGAGGTTGATCCAAATCTTGTAAGAGGTCTTGACTATTACAATCATACAACATTTGAAATTATGTCAACAGCTTCTGGCTTTGGTGCCATTACGACTCTTTGTGGTGGAGGGCGCTACAATGGGCTAGTCGAAGAAATTGGTGGTCCAGATGTACCAGGAATCGGTTTTGCATTAAGTATTGAGCGTCTTTTACTAGCTCTTGAAGCTGAGGGAGTTGAATTAGACACAGCATCAGGTCTTGATGTTTATATGATTGCAATGGGTGATGAAGCGAAGCTAAAAGCGGTTGAATTAACGAGTACCTTCCGTGCTAAGGGCATTGCTACTGAGATGGATTACTTGGATCGCAAAATGAAGGCACAAATGAAATCCGCTGACCGTTTAGGTGCACAATATACGATTGTTCTAGGCGAAACAGAGCTTGAAGAGCAAGTGGCTGCTGTTAAACATATGGAATCAGGCGAACAACATAAAGTCGCTTTCTCAGAATTAGTAAATTACCTATTAAAACAAAAATGAACACAAACATCATCATATTGCCAAGATCGGAATTGATAGACAAAGGTATTATCTGTCCAATTACTGATGAAACATACATTTCATTTTGGATAGATAATGTTTAACAAAAAACGAAGATTCCTTGGCAGCAATTCACTACTTAGTAGGAAATGTATACTACATAAGTAAATAAATCATTTGGAGGAATTGTTAAAATGGCTACAAGAACACATGCTAGTAACGAATTATCAGAAGCGTTACAAGGCGAAAAAGTCGTATTAAAAGGTTGGGTACAACGCCGCCGTGACCTAGGTGGTTTAATTTTTATTGATTTACGTGATCGTACTGGTATCACACAGGTTGTTTTTAGTCCTGATGTTGCTGAGGCACATGCTTTAGCAGATAAAGTACGTAGTGAATATGTCATTGAAGTGGAAGGAACAGTTATCCTTCGAGCAGAAGATCAAATTAATCCAAATGTGCCAAATGGAAAAATTGAGGTAGAGGCATCAACATTAATTGTAATCAATACAGCAAAAACACCGCCATTCCAAATCGAAGACCGTACGGATGTTTCAGAAGATTTACGTTTAAAATACCGTTATTTAGACCTTCGTCGTCCAGTTATGTATGAAACATTCAAGCTGCGTTCAGATGTAACACGTACAATTCGTAATTTCTTACAAAATGAAGACTTCCTAGAAGTGGAGACACCAATTTTAACAAAATCTTCTCCAGAGGGAGCTCGTGACTATTTAGTTCCATCACGTGTCCATGAAGGTGAATTTTATGCATTGCCACAATCACCACAGCTATTTAAGCAGTTATTAATGGTGGCAGGCTTTGAGAAATACTTCCAAATCGCACGTTGCTTCCGTGATGAGGACCTGCGCGCTGACCGTCAGCCAGAGTTTACACAGGTCGATATTGAAACAAGCTTTTTAACACAAGAAGAGATTTTAGAAATGAATGAACGCTTAATCCAGGCTGTTATGAAGGAAGTTAAGGGTATTGATATTCCTGCTCCGTTCCAACGCATGAAATATCAAGAGGCAATGGACCGCTACGGCTCAGATAAACCTGACGTACGTTTTGGCTTAGAGCTTGTTGCTTTAAACGATATTTTTGATGGCTGTGGTTTTAAAGTATTTGCTGATACAGTAGCACAAGGAAAACAAGTAAAAAGTATTAATATTAAAGGTGCCGCAGATAGATACTCACGTAAAGATATGGATGAGTTAACAAAATTCGTCGGTATATATGGAGCAAAAGGTCTTGCTTGGTTAAAGGTAACAGAGGAAGGCTTAAATGGTCCGATTGCGAAATTCTTTGACGAGGCATTAGCAAGTGCGTTAATTGAGCGTATGAAAGCGGAGGTTGGGGATATTCTAGTATTTGTTGCTGATCAAGCATCTGTTGTAGCCGCTTCTCTTGGTGCACTTCGTACGAAATTAGGCCATGACTTAGACTTGATTGATGAATCACAATTTGCTTTCCTATGGATTACAGATTGGCCACTATTGGAATACTCTGAGGAAGATGGCCGCTACAAAGCAGCACATCATCCGTTTACACGTCCATTTGATGAAGATATTCCTTTAATGGAAACTGATCCGTCCGCTGTTCGTGCACAAGCATACGATATCGTATTAAACGGCTATGAGCTTGGTGGAGGCTCACTTCGTATTTATGAACGTGAGTTACAGGAAAAAATGTTTGCATTACTTGGTTTCGCAGAAGAGGAAGCAAAAGCACAATTTGGCTACCTATTAGAAGCGTTTGAATACGGTGTGCCACCACATGCAGGTCTAGCATTTGGTCTTGACCGCTTTGTCATGATACTAGCAGGCCGCAACAATTTACGTGACACAATTGCATTCCCGAAAACAGCAAGTGCTAGCTGCTTATTAACAAATGCGCCAAGTGCTGTTTCTTCAGAACAGTTGGATGAGTTAAATTTAGCGATTAAGGCATTTAAAAAATAATTAGTACTTCTAAATACCTGGATTCTCTAGCAAAAAATGTTGAGAATCTAGGTATTTTTTGCGTTTTCGCAGGAATTTATATTTTAAAAGAAAAAATCGTTTGAATTATCTGAAATATGATGTTATGATAACTGTAATACGAATCCTGATGTGTTTGTTTATCTGCTGATTCTACCTAACAGTTTTGACCGAACATTATAGAATTGGGAGCCTTCATTTTGTAGTCGCAAACATGCCCTAACAAGGAGCGGGACGTTTAAAACTGCAAAGCGGGCACCCCCCTGCGAATTGCGGGTTCAAAACGAATGTTTCTTGGCATTACGGCACAATCGGGATTCGTCAATACATAATGAAACAAAAGGAGCATGTACTGCTCTTTTTTTATTGCTCAAAAATGCATGATATCATCAATAAGTTAGTGAATAATCAAATCATAAAGAAAAATTTAGAAAATATGAAAAAATTACTTTTTATTTTTGTGAAAGCGGCATATAATTGGTATAGACAACTATACCAAATGAAGATTGGTAGCTTGTTTGCTTCAGCAATGCTCCTTCATAAGGAATAAAGGGGGGTGACTCATTGAAGGGGACACTATTGATTTCAAATGTTACGATAGTCAATCACGATAAGATGCCATTTAAAGGCGACTTGCTGATTGACAATGGTAAGATCATAAAAATAAGTCATGCATTATCCAATCGTGCTGATCATTATATCGATGGCAAAGATAAAAATTGGTTCTTACTTCCTGGCTATATTGATATGCATATTCATGGTTCTGCTGGTCACGATACAATGGATGCTACCCCATCTGCCTTACATCAAATAGCCCGTTCTTTAGTAAAAGAGGGTGTAACGGGCTTTCTTGCTACTACAATGACACAATCAGTAGAAGCAATTGAAAGCGCTTTAGCCAATATTGCACTTTTTGAAAATAGTGAGGATGAAGCAGATTTACTAGGAATCCATGTAGAGGGCCCATATGTTTCCAAAAAAAGGGCAGGTGCTCAGCCAATTGAATACATTATATTACCCTCCATCGAGCAATTTGCAGCATGGCAAAAAATAAGTAACCAACGCATCAAACAAATAACGATTGCACCTGAAGTAGAGGGAGGCTTTGCCTTTCTTAAATCCTTAAAGGGCTCACATGTAATTCCCTCTATAGGTCATTCTGATGCCACAATTGAGGATGTAGAGAGGGCAGTTGAACTAGGTGTAAGGCAGGCTACACATTTATATAATCAAATGAGTCCTTTTCATCACCGCAATCCAGGTGTCGTGGGAGGCGTGTTAGTAGAAGATGGTGTTAAGGTTGAAATCATTGCAGATTTTGTGCATAGTCATCCTCAGGCTGTCAAGCTGGCGTATCGGACGAAGGGAGCTCAAGGAATAATTTTAATTACCGATGCGATACGGGCGAAAGGCTTACAGTACGGTGATTTTGATTTAGGTGGGCAAACTGTTCATGTTTCTAAGGCTGGGGCACATTTATCTAATGGAGCTTTAGCTGGCAGCGTGTTAACGATGGAACAAGCGGTGAAAAATATGAAAGCGATCACAAATTGCTCCTGGCAGGAAATTGTTGCAATGTCCTCTACAAATGCTGCTGAGCAATTACAGCTTACAACTAAGGGGCGTATCTCAGAAGGTTATGATGCAGATTTTGTATTACTTGATGAAAAATTAAATGTGCAAAAAACTATTTGTCAAGGTAAAGTTGTATTTGAGAAATGAAAGTAAAGAGATGATAAGGATGGTGCAAGACTTGTTAGATAAAAATTCTCATATACCTATCTATATACAAATAGAAGAGATTATTAAGCAATGCATTTATTTAGAAGAATACAAGATTGGGGAAAACATTCCCTCTGAACGTGAGCTTTCAGCGCAATTTGATGTCAGTAGAATGACTGTTCGTCAATCTATTACAAACTTAGTGAATAGTGGCTTACTGTACCGTGAAAAAGGAAGAGGCACCTACGTAGCTAATCCAAAATTGGAGCAACCATTAAAGGGATTAACGAGTTTCACAGAGGATATGCGGGCAAGAGGGATGGAACCTAGCAGTAGAGTTCTACGCTTTGAAAAAATTGTCCCTCCAGTTGATGTGGCTGGAGATTTAATGTTAGAGCCTGGCGAAGAGGTATTCTTTGTAGTTCGAATTCGTAATGCGGATTCTAAGCCAATGGCAATCGAAAGAACATATATTCCAGTAAAAGTGTATCCAGAGTTAGATGAAAAGAAAATTATGGGGTCATTGTATGCCTTGATTGAAGCAAAATTCCATCAAAAAATTGGAAATGCCATTCAACAAATGGAGGCAGCTATTGTTACAAAAGAGGATAGTAAATTTTTACAAATTAATCATACAGCACCTGTCTTAATTATTAAACGTACAAGTTATTTATCAGAGGGCGTTCCGTTTGAGCTTGTGCGTAGTACTTATCGAGCTGATCGATACAAATTCATTAGTGAAATTAAAAGGTGATTCTATGCATGTATACTTTCAAGAAATACAAAAGTTAATGCAAACCATACAAGAGCAAGAACATACTCAAATAACTGAAGCTGCGCAGTTAATTGTCCAACGGCTTCAACGTGGTGGTATTGTGCAATTATTTGGTTGTGGTCATTCTCAACTTTTAGCACAGGATGCATTTTATCGTGCGGGTGGTCTCGTACCTGTACGCCCAATTATCATTGAAGCTTTGACATTACATGCAGGTGCTATAACATCATCTAAAAATGAAAAGGATCCGACGATTATAGAGCTGTATAAGGAGCAATTTGACTTTCATGAAAATGATGTATGTATCATTATCTCAACTTCAGGGCGAAATCCTGCACCTATTGATGCAGCACTTCTAGCAAAACAATCAGGAGTACTCGTTATGTCACTCCAATCTCTTAAATATCATAATCAGCCCTCGCGTCATGCAAGTGGAAAACGCTTAGAGGAAATAGTGGATATTATGATAAACACACATACACCAGTAGGCGATGGGGTACTGAGTTACAATGAAACACAGTTTGCACCAGCTTCCACAGTGATTGGGGCATTTATTTTAAATGCGTTATTTAGTGAAGTTATCAATAATATGGCAAGCTTAGGGTGCGTATTACCAGTATTTGAAAGCAATAATGTTGAATCCAATCGATCTCATAATGAGGTTTTGATGGCTAATTATCAACATCGGATTGACTTTAATTGAAAAACGGGGGAGATATCGATGAAAAAGATGTATAAAATAACAGCACCAGAGGGGCTACATGCTAGACCTGCAGCGTTGCTTGTAACTGCTGTTACGCCATTTGAATGTGATGTTACTTTAACGTATAAGGAGAAATCGGTAAATTTAAAATCAATTATGGGGGTTATGGCTCAGGGAGTAGCTACAGGAGGCATGGTAGAAATTTTTGCAGAAGGTCCTGATGCGGAGAAACTTTTTCAAACGGTTACAGAAGTATTCATTTCTAAAGGAATTGGTGAGGAATGCTAGAAATACAGGGAATAGCTGTGTCTGATGGCATTAGTTTTGCAAAGGCATATTGTTTAAAGGATCCAGATTTATCGTTTGAAAAAGTAACTGTATTGGATGTACAAGAAGAACTAGAACGATTCAAGGCAGCTATGGGGAAGGCAAAAAAGGAGCTTCAAGAGATTTACGAAATTGCTCAGGGCAAATTTGGTGCAGACAAGGCAACGATTTTTGCAGCACATTTATTAGTGATAGAAGATCCAGAAATGATTGCAGCAGTTGAGTCGAAAATTCTAACAGGTGTGAATGCAGAGTCTGCCTTAGATGAAGTGGCAAATATGTATATCGAGATGTTTGAGGGAATAGACAATATTTATATGCAGGAGCGAGTGGCAGATATCAGAGATGTCTCTAAACGAATATTAGGGCATTTGCTTGGCATTGAAATGGTAGATATCAATCGTTTAACCTCTGAGGTTATCATCGTTGCAGAAGATTTAACACCCTCTATGACAGCGATGCTAGATACGAAGTATGTAAAGGGGTTTATAACGGATATAGGTGGTAAAACATCGCATTCTGCTATACTTGCACGAACATTAGAGATTCCAGCGGTGGTAGGAACTAAAAATGCTACACAAGTCATTCAACAAGGAACTTTGATTATTTTAGATGGCACAAATGGCAAAATTATTGTGAACCCAACCTCAGAAGTATTCAGCTTTTACAAGCAACTGCACACACAGCACATAGCAGCGTGTAAAGAGCTTCTTCAGTACCGTTCTTTGGCAAGTTGTAGCGCGGATGGATATGCTGTAGAAATAGCTGGTAATATTGGCAAACCAGAGGATGTAAAAATGATTCTAAATGCTGGTGGTGATGGTGTAGGTCTTTTTCGAACGGAATTTTTATATATGGGACGTCAGGAGCTACCTTCAGAGGAGGAGCAGTTTCAAGCTTATAAAAGTGTACTTGAGAAAATGCAGGGAAAGCCAACGATTGTTCGAACTTTAGATATCGGTGGTGATAAGCATCTGCCTTATTTACAACTACCAGCAGAAATGAACCCTTTTCTTGGTTATCGAGCCATTCGAATTAGCTTAACACAGCACGATATTTTCCGCGTACAGCTTCGTGCATTATTAAGGGCAGGTGCCTATGGTCATTTAAAGATAATGTTTCCAATGATTGCAACTTTGGATGAATTTCTAAAAGCAAAAGCGATGCTTCTGGAGGAACAGCAGCATTTAAAAAATAATGGCTATTTAGTCGCTGAAAATGTAGAGCTTGGCATAATGATTGAAATCCCATCAGCAGCCATTATAGCGGACATATTTGCTAAGGAAGTAGATTTTTTTTCAATTGGCACAAATGATTTAATTCAATACACATTAGCGGCAGATCGCATGAATGAAAATGTGTCTTATTTATACCAACCATACCATCCAGCCGTTTTAAGATTAATTAAAAACGTTATTGATGCAGCCCATCAGCAAGGTAAATGGGTAGGTATGTGTGGTGAAATGGCAGCAGATGAAATAGCCATACCGATTTTACTAGGGTTGGGATTAAATGAGTTCTCAATGAGCGCCTCCTCTATTCTAAAAACGAGAGCGCATATTGCTAAGCTTTCAAAGCAGCAATTAGTGCTACACATTGAGCGCATTTTATTACTTTCTACAGCAGATGAGGTGAAGGCGTATGTTCAAAGACACTTAAGTCCGTGAATTTCAAGAATATTCAGTATTGAATAGGGGTGATTTGTTTTATGGATATAAAGATGATTCCACCAGAAGATTATTGTCAGGTACATCAACTAAGAGATTATTGTTTTCCTAATAAATATATAGGAGCACGCCGTGAGGATTTTCAATACTGGATTGAGCACAGCATAACGCTCGGGGCTTATGATGCACAGAAGGTAGTTGGTCAGCTATTAATATTACCTCTTAATATAACTGTACATGGTAAGAGTTATGCTATGGGCGGAATTGGCTTTGTAGCAACCTATCCAGAATATCGGCAGCAGGGAATTATTAAAAAGCTAATGACAGCAGCGCTATTGAAAATGAGAGAAAGCGGGCAATCCTTATCTGTCTTAGCCCCTTTTTCTGTTTCCTTTTATCGTCACTTTGGCTGGGAGCTATTTTTTGAAAAACTACATTATTCCATTCCACAAATGCTTTTTCCTGCTTTTGGAAAACAACTAGATATTATTAAACGCATGAGCTTTGAATGGCGAGATAATGGCCTTTATCGTGACATTAAGGATTTTCATAATGTACAGGCACTTACTCGTAATGGGGGTATGCTACGAAATAATGCGTGGTGGCAAAGGATAGAGAGAAGGATGCCAGACAGTCATTTGGCAGCCTACTTTAATTCTGATAATGTAGCAGGTTATATTCGTTATACGATACACAATGAAATATTTGAAATTCATGATTTTATAGCAGAGGATTTGCTGGCAGAACAAGCAATTTGGCGCTTTGTCACATCACATGCTGCAAGTGTTACTAGCATTAAGGGAATTACCTCTAGCGACCATCACTTTGGCTTTCATTTTAAAGAACCACAGTTTAAAAGAGAGGTTGTTCAGGATGTCATGATTCGAATAGTGGATGTTCTCTCTTTTATGCAGCAATATTCATGGCAGGAAATGCAAGAGCCCTTGTATGTGCGTATAGAAGATTCCTTTTGTGCATGGAATGAGCATATCTTTAAAATAAATAAAGATGGAAATGTTTCAATTGTAGAGACAAATTCAATCCCTGCGATGCATATGTTAGCATTACCAATCAATCTTTTTTCTGCTATGATGATAGGCTACCTTTCTGTAAGTGAAGCAGTGGAATATGCCCATAAACAGCCAACAAAAGAGCTTGTTGAGCGATGGCAGCTTGCAATACCTACTGAGAAACCCGCCTTTTACGAGTATTTTTAATGGGTTATACAGATGAATTATAAAATTTTTTTTAAACTTTTTTCTGGACTATACCAGTTTGGTGAATCCTTTTATTCGCCTGAAAGAAGGTTATAGCCCAATTTTTGAAACAATTTTCTAACGAGGGAAATAGTGTAAAAATTATATTGTGGTATATACCAATTGATGCTATTCTCAACTTAAGTAAGCGATTTCAAAGCTGGAAAACAACAAATTTTCGCTAATTAGAAAGACCATTTAATAATTAAAGGGAGTGCTGAAAATGAAAAATATTATGCTAGTGTGTGTAGCAGGAATGAGTACTAGTTTATTAGTGTCAAAGATGCAAAAAGCTGCACAGGATCAAAATATGGAGGCAGATATTTATGCAATTGCTGAGGGGGAAGTTGAAAAAGTATTAGCCAATAAAATGCCTGACGTGCTTTTATTAGGCCCTCAGGTACGGTACTTAAAGGGATCATTTGAAAAAAAATTTAAAGATATGAATTTTCCAATTGATGTCATTAATATGGCTGACTACGGCATGATGAATGGTGAAAATGTCTTGAAACAGGCGTTAACACTAATTGGTTAAGGGGGCAAAGTCAATGGAAGAAACTGCTTTAATGGCATCTGTTATGGGCTTGATTGTGCATAGTGGAAATACAAAGAGTGAATGCATGGAAGCCATTCAGCTAGCAAAAAAAGGACAGATTGTTGAAGCAAAAGACAAAATAAAGCTTGCCAATGACGCTTTGATTGAAGCACATCATTCTCAAACAGCTTTATTGTCACAAGAGGCAAGGGGCGAAAAAGTAGAAGTATCCATGCTGTTAATCCATGCTCAGGATCATTTAATGAATGCTATAACATTTCGTGATTTAGCTGTAGAAATGATTGAGCTATATGAACGAATCAAAGGGGAGTAGCATCGAATTTTGATGTCCAAATAAAAAATAAAGGGAGTGTGTGAAATGTTCCGTTTTTTAGAAGAAAAATTTGTGCCAGTTGCTGCTAGAGTAGGGAATCAACGTCATTTAGTTGCCATTCGTGATGGGTTTATTACAATCATGCCATTGACAATTGTTGGATCATTTGCTGTGCTTATTAATACTTTTCCTCTTGAGCTATATCAAAATGCACTCGATTCCATTTGGAAGCACGAAACCTGGACTCAGTTTGGCGGCAACATCTGGGGTGCGACATTTGGAATAATCTCACTATTATTAGCATTTGTCGTAGCATACCACCTAACAAAAAGTTATGACAAAGATGCGTTATCTGGTGGTGTGATAGGGCTTGCTAGTTACATGACCTTTGGGACATTTGGGGAGGGCGGCTTAACAGGGCTAACGACAGGTACTGGCGGCATATTTGTAGCCCTCATTACAGCCTTAATTTCTGCTGAATTATTCTCACGTTTATCGGGCAATCCAAAGCTTTTAATAAAAATGCCTGCGGGAGTACCGCCAGCAGTTTCAAAGTCGTTTGCCGCATTACTACCAGCAATTATTATAATTGGTTTAATAGCATTAGTACGTACAATTATTTCTGCTGGTTTTGATATTCCAGATATTATTGGTACATTTTATTCAGCTGTTCAAGAGCCATTTATGGGCTTAACAAATACATGGGTAGCAGGTCTTATTTTAGCGTTTATTCCAACATTTTTATGGTCGTTTGGTGTTCACGGGGCAAATATTATTGAACCATTTATGCAATCGATTAATCTACAAGCAATTGATGCAAATGTTGCTGCCATTTCAGCAGGTAAAGTAGCACCGTATATTATTAATAAACCATTCTTTGATGCATTTATCAATATGGGTGGTTCAGGTACTACAATTGCCTTAATCATTGCTATTTTCATCATTGCGCGGAAGAACAAACAGTATAACACGGTCGGTAAGCTCTCGGCAGCACCAGGATTGTTTAACATTAATGAGCCATTGCTATTCGGTTTACCAATTGTTTTAAATCCAATTCTATTTGTGCCGTTTATTTTAACGCCTATGATCAATGTCACAATTGCCTTCTTTGCAACTAAATGGGGCTTAGTACCAGCAGCGACAATAGCTGCACCATGGACGACACCTCCTATTATTAATGGTTTTTTAGTAACACAATCATGGCGCGGTGCAGTGCTTAGTATTGTTCTAATTGCTGTTGCTATCTGTATCTATTTACCATTCTTATCGATGGCAAATCGTATGGCAAAACAAAATGAGCAACGAGCTGCTGAAGCGGAGGCTCAAAGTCAACAGTCTGTTACACAATCAAATATTCAAAAAGTAGAAGTGTAATGACTGATTAACGGAGGTATTTGAATTGAGAAGATTAGGAATTTCACTATATCCCCAGCATAGTACACTAGACCAAATGAAGCATTATGTGCAGCTTGCTCATGACAATGGCTTTGATCGAATATTTACATGTCTACTGTCGTTAAATAACGATCAGGAACGACAAAAATTACAGCAAATAAATAATTTTGCGCAGCAGCTTGGCTTTGAAATTTCAGCTGATATTGCACCAGCTGTTTTCGAAGATTTAGGCTTAACGTATAAAGATATCGCTTACTTTAAGGAGCAGTATCATTTAACGGCTTTGCGTTTAGATATGGGGTTTTCTGGTCAAGAAGAAGCTTTTATGTCACTTGATGCAAGTAATATAAAAGTAGAATTAAATATTAGTAATGGTACTAAGTATGTAGAAAATATATTATCCTACCAACCAAATAAAGATAATATTATTGGCTGTCACAATTTTTATCCAAGACGTTTTACGGGTCTTTCTCGTCAGCACTTTTTAACAACCTCTAAGCTGTTCAAAACGAATCATATTCGCACAGCTGCCATGATTTCATCGCAGCATGCCAAATATGGACCTTGGGAGCAAACCGAGCATGGCTTGCCAACATTAGAAGAGCATCGTTATCTACCAATTACTGTGCAAGCAAAGGATTTATGGCATACAGGATTAATCGATGATTGTATTATTGGAAATATGTATGCCTCTGAAGAAGAGCTCCATGCTTTAGGTCAATTAAATCGTCAAAAACTTGAGCTTAAAATTGTACCCTCTGCTGAAACATCTGTTTTAGAAGAAGCGATTCTATTTAAGGAGCCCCATTTTAACCGTGGAGATGTATCAGAATATGTGATTCGAAGTACACAGTCTCGCGTTAAATATAAAAATGGTGACTTCCCTGCTCATGATACAAATCCATTAAAACTGGGTGATGTGACCATTGATAATAATCTGGATATTCGTTATAAGGGCGAACTGCAAATTGTGTTGAAGGAAATACCTAATGCTGGCTCAACCAATATAGTAGCCAGAGTTGCCGAGGAAGAACAATTTTTACTAGCACATATTCAGCCATGGGAATCATTTGGCTTTACGAGATGATAGTGGATAGAGAAAGGGATTGAGAGATTAATCCTCAAAGTGTTGAAAAATTAATTAGTCAAGGGACTCTTTGTGAATATTTAGTCAAAATGAAGGTGATTTCCGTTCCAGGCTACTCGCTTTGTCGCTGCCGCTTCGCTTTCGCGCAGAGCAAGGCTTCCTGTGGGCGAGCGACGAGCCGCTTCCTGCGCTGGAGGAACGAAGGTTAAGTGCGTCACGTCCTTTGACAACGCCTTCGTGACCAACATCGTGTTGGCCTCAGGGTCTCGTCTGTCTCACTATCCCACGGGAGTCGAGTAGCCTTGCACTTCAATCAGCAATAGTGTAGAACTTTAAATATTTTCTTCCTTCAAAAGTAAAGTAAAAGCATATTACTCACCATCATTAAATGGATAGAATAGTGACTTCAATTTATCACTATACATTTGTGTAAAATGCCAGAAGAAAATACGATGAGCAGTGGTTGATTGGAGTGTAGACTGAGTGACTCCTCGGGGATTCAGCGGCTCATCGGAAGCCTCCAGGAAAGCACTCAGTCGGAACGGAGGTCAACCCCTCGTTTTGAAAAAGGGCTATACTTTTTAATTTGTCACCTTGAATTCATTGACATAATAGTATTTCAACAACATGGGGATTGAGCGATCAATCCTTTTTTCTTTATGAGGAAAGGGGCAAACATTATGTATGTTTTAGCGATAGACGGTGGAGGCACAAAAACATCTGCGGTCCTGTGTGATGAATATGGAAATATTTATGCCAAAGTAGTGACCACTCGCAGTAATCCGACAGCAATGGATTTTCACTATTTTGAGTCAACAATTCATACTATCATGCAAAATTTACAGCAGCAAAACCCCCAAGTATTTTCAGCTGTACATAGTTGTTTTGCTGGTATGGCAGGGGTAAAGGAGCTTCAGGCAGAGAGAACTGTAGAAGAAATATTACAGCAATATGTTTCAAAAACTACAATTATTTCTGTTGACAATGATGCCATAATTGCCCTTTATGCTGGAACGCTTGGTCAGGCAGGTATTGTTCAAATAGCTGGAACTGGCACCATAACAATGGGTTTCGATCAACAGCAAAATTTTCATCGTGTAGGAGGCTGGGGGTATCTTTTTGATGATGAGGGTAGTGGATATGATTTAGGTATACAAGCTCTGAAGGCGATTTTTCAAAGCTATGATGGTAGAGGAAGAGCAACAGCTTTAACAGATGCAGTACTACATTATTTTGCTGTAGCTAATGTGCCACAATTAATAGAGTGTATTTATGGAGAAGAGCATCCACGTACAGTTGTTGCACCATTAAGTAAATATGTTGTTGCAATGGCTAATCAGGGTGATGAAGTTGCCCATAAAATTTTAGAAGATGTTTCCCAAAAGTACTATAGTGCGATTAAAGCCTGTTATAAACAAATGATTTGGGAAAAAGAACATGTACCTGTTGTCTTAGCAGGGGGAGTTTTTAAAAATGAAGGTTATTTTCTACCTAAGTTGCAGCAGCTCGCAATTGCTGATGACCTTCCTTTGCAATTTATAAAACCGCTGCTACCACCAATTGGGGGAGCAGTCATTGCAGCTTTTAAGGAAATGAATATTCAGCCCTGTACAGATTTTATCGAAACTTTTCAAAAGAATGATGAATAATTAGAAAATTAATCGTGTAAAACTAGGGGCAATTGAGAGATTGCTCCTATAAGCGTTGAATATTTTTTAGTTATAATTTTCACTTGAAGAATTACATGATAAAATGTAAGATAGGTTTGATTTTATCTTAGTATTTAAATAGGTTTACTAATGAAGTGAGGACCTCATCCCTCATGGATAGAACAAAAGCTAAAGCCTTCACAACCTACTGCCTAGAACGAATAGGGCTTTTATGGACAGTGAATCGCCCTTTACTTAGGGGTTTTGTATCTGATGATGCGCATTTGGTACAGATTAAATAATGCACATGTAAACAGGATAAAAATTATAATAGACGGAGAGTGTAAGAATGTTACATCAATTTTCACGTAACGAGCTCGCTATAGGAACAGAGGGTCTCGAGAAATTAAAAAATACAACGGTTGCCATACTTGGAGTAGGTGGTGTTGGGTCATTTGCAGCCGAGGCATGTGCACGAAGTGGAATAGGGCGCATTATTTTAGTGGATAAGGATAATGTTGATATCACGAATGTAAATCGCCAATTAGTCGCTTATCTTTCGACAGTAGGTAAATCCAAATCAGGTGTTATGAAAGAGCGTATTGCAGATATTAATCCACAATGTGAAGTAATTGATATGCATATGTTTTACACAGAAGAAACATATGAAGATTTTTTTGCACAAGGCATTGATTATGTGATTGATGCAAGTGATACAGTGATGTATAAAATCCATATTATGAAGGAATGCTTAAAACGTAATATTCCAATTATTTCAAGTATGGGTGCAGCAAATAAAATGGACCCTACTCGCTTCCAAATTGCAGATATTTCAAAAACACATACAGATCCACTAGCAAAGGTTATTCGTACAAAATTACGCAAGGAAGGTATTCATAAAGGGGTTACAGTGGTGTTCTCTGATGAAAGTCCTATTGTAGTTCGACCAGATGTCGTTGAGCATGTTGGGAAACCTGATGCAGCTATTCGCAAAGCGAAAATGCCGCCATCCTCAAATGCGTTTGTACCTTCTGTCGCAGGTTTAATTGCAGCAAGCTGGGTAGTGAATACAATTTTAAAAGATGTAAAAATCACTCGTGTGCAGGGATAATGTATTATTAAATAATAGTAAACTTCCTTACAGGGTGTGAGCAAAAAAGAGCGAGATTGAACATTTTTATAGAAGTAGCTGACTCAATTGACTTTGGAGGCAGCTGCTTTTTCTGTGTTACAATAGGAGCGTTGTAAAAAAAGGAGGCGGTTAATAGTGGAACAAATCTACCAAATGGAATATAGGGGCTTAAATTTGTTTGATGAAATCAGTACGGTGGAGCTTGCTATTGATGAACAAGAGCAAACAATACATATTTTTGATGCTGAACAGGTTGTAAGCCCTATTTTTAATTTTGATGTTTCTGCTTATGAGCTATCAGAGGGTTTTTACAAGATGGCAGATATACTTCGCCATAAACGTATATTGACAAATTATCAGCAGGGTAGGGAATGGACGCTAAGTGAATGGCTCATCACAAACAATGCTTATTTTTATAGTCCAAAACAAAGAATAAAAAAATATATCAAGGGAAGCATTATAGAAATTGTTGATTGTACGAAGGAGCAATTTTTATTTGAGCAATATATACAAAGGATTTAATTCTATCAAAATAGATCATCTTATGTACATAAAAATGCTATTAATTCACGAAATTGTCTTATTTTCTTCCTGTCCACACTTCTTGATTTGGTTTATTGCTATAATTTGAATAATTCCAATTGATAATAGATCGATTTGTTTGGAATGTACAGGACTGCTTAGGGGAGTAGGAATGACGTTTAGAAAACAAATGAGAACATGGGAGAGTGGTAAAATGGAAATTCAAGTAATTCGTGATCATTTAGACATTGTAAAACTTCAAGAAAAGATGGATGCTATTGTATTTGACTATTTGGATACATCTAATAATTATCCAAAAGCTATGAGAGAACTAAATCCTTTATATATACAGGTCACTACATTTTATAAAGAGTATGTTGCTAATAGGGCAGGTGAAATACCAGATGCCAATACATACTGGCATTTGTTTATAGATTGTAGTGCAAAATTATGCTATTTTTTAGCCGCATCAATCTATTATTCTTCTAATGCGTTACAAAAAACGCCAGAGAAAGTCGAGCAATTATTAACTATCGCAGCCTATTCATTACCTAGTATCGAACAGGAGGAGAATGCGCAATTATTATCTGCCATTTTTGCTCTTTATAGTGAAGTTGTAAATGATGACGAGAAAGCGGATTCATTAAAAAATACAGTGCTAGACCAAAAAGGTTCAGTTAAGCAATGTCTGCAGCATTTTAATCAATTTGTCGATAAAGAAGTAGTGATATAATTTCTTTCGTTACTATTCAGAAAATAGAATACTCAACTAGAATCTGCTTACTTTCTGTGGTTAAGCCTAATTCTTACAAGCTTTGTTTTGTAAGGGGTGTATTTTTCCAAGGAAGTTTAGCGGATTTTTTTATTCAGCCTCTATAGGGGGCGAGAGAATGCGCCTTTTTTCTATTCAGTTGGTGTAATTGTTTGTTACTTATGTAAAAAGGACTTTTGTTAAAAAAGGAATTTATATATTTTTGTCGAAATATAGTTGGAAAATAGGTAATATATATGAAAGGTTCATAGCACAGTGGAATTTATAGAAAGGAGGGCTATTAATGTTTATCAATGGTACGGAACTAGATTTGACGAACTTAGAAAAACCATTGCTATTGGTAAATGAGGATGAAGAACTTTTATTTCAACGGTTGATTCAGCCCACACTTGAATATGAGCTAATTCAATGTCAATTAGCGCTGTCCACAAGAAAATCGATCTCCCTAGTAAAGGATTTTTGGCTGGCCTTGTACAAGGGGCGAGAAAAATTATATATCAACAGCGGGCATGCAATGTTATACCCAATTCGTCTAATATTATTTGAACTTGTGACACAGGCAGAACATTTTAAACGTTTGGCGAAAAAATCGTTAGGAGATGAATGCCTATCATTTATCTATGCTGTTGTCCTATTACAATTTATCTTACAATGGCTGAAGGATAGATTTAAAAATAACAATGAAGTGTATGAGGCAATGAAATTACTATACAGAGCGACTGATGACTATTTAGATGACGAACAAGTTCCAATATCAAGGGAACATTTGATTGCCCAAGCAATTGCAGTGAAGGCAATTCGTTATGAGGTAAAGGAAAACGCCCAAGAGTTTGCGAGTTTACTTTATCAAACCTATAATTTTCTAAACCACTTACATGATAAAGTAAAGGAAAAAGAGGAGGATGAGACTAATTCTCTACCATCAATGAGGAATGTGGCAGATATTTTGAACTTATTTTATAGTGAGCGTTACACAACGGATAATCCCAGCTTTACAGGATGATTGCTTGAGCAGTCTGTCCTGTTTTTTTTATGGAATGTAAATGAATTAAAACGATATTTTCTGAAATTTCTTTAAAATCATTTCTTTAATATGTCATATATGCTATCATTACTTATTATTTTATCCGGTATTTTAAATAAAACGGTAATTTTATGTAAGTATATATTACATTAAAAGGAGTGATATATGTGAGGCAATTTAACTGGAAGTCCATAAAAGCGAATGTCCATTTATGGTGGAATTATCAATTAAATAAAAAGACCATACAAATGAAGGAAGAAATGTTTGAAGGTATTGCAAAAACACGAGTAGATTTACTAAAAAATTGGACACATGATCGCTGGGTATCACTTGAAAATAGAGCACAGATCATTGCTCAAACAGAGCATCAATTCCTAGATTCTTTTTTACGAGAATCCAAGGAGAAAAGTACATATTTTACTGAATTATTTTTAATAGATTCAACACTAAAGGTCTTCGCTTCTAGTTTTTCTCGGCATGCTGGTATGATATATTCAGATAATGATCAGATGATAAGTAAGGCAATTCAACAAGTTATAGCAACAAAAGAGCCTTTATTATTTGGACCATTTATTGACCCTCTAACAGAGCAAATAGGTGCAAGATCCTCTAATTTTCATGATGCGGTAACATTGTTATTTTTACAACCAGTTTTGAAGAAACAACAGTTACATAGTGTACTAGCTGCTCGTGTACCAAATGATGTACTAGGTGATTTAATTCAACGTGAGGCGGGCCATATTTATCCGCAATCAGGCGATAATTATTTGTTTATGGCGCACTCCAAGTTTGATGCGTCTATTTCTCAAGGAGTTGCGCTTTCTCGTAGTCGATTTGAGGACAGCTCAATTACCTCTGGCGCTAATTTGAAATCTGGTATTGAAACTAAAAATGGAAATATAGTAAAGGTAAACAAACATACAGAATTTGAGTTATCATTCTTGAATCCTATTGCCTCAAAAATACATTCTGGTGTTACAAGCACCATACAAAATGGACAAAATGTAGCTATACATTTTCCGGGTTATGCAGATTATAGAGGTGTTCCAGTTGTAGGCAGCGGGAGAATCTTTCAGCTTCCTCATTCTCCTGACGAATGGGGAATAATGTGTGAGGCTGATTTATATGAAGTGTACAATGAACGATCCATTGGCTTTACTTTAGCGTGCAGCTTTATAATTTTTATGCTGATGAATATTTTTCTATTTCAATTATTGTCATGGTTACAGCTTCCTAACATGCTTATCTTTTGTATTAATATGATGTATGGTGCTGCTGGTGCCTGGTATTTCTTAATAAAGCGTTTAGCGCCGATAACAAGCAAGCTTGAGAATATGACGGGAATGATTCAAAAAATCTCCGAAGGTGCTGGTGATTTAACCATCCGTACTCCTGAAACGATGCTGACTCGGGATGAAATAGGGGATATGGGTCGTGCAATTAACAATTTTGTAGATAGTCAAGGAGAGTTATTAGCGAGGGTACAACGATCATCTCATGATGTTGAGTCAACTAATATTATCCTGCAAAATCGTACGGTCCAGGTAGAGACTGATTCGATAATAGTGCTGCGGCAAATGAAAGAAATGCATATAGCCATTCAACATCAGCTGTATAATGTTCAACAAGCGATGGGGCATATTGAAGAAATTCAAGAAAAAATGCATGTAATGGAAATAAACGCAGATGAACAATTAAAAATAGCTCAACAACAAGTTGAAGAAATAAATGAGGAAATGAAAAAAATTGTAGGCAAGGTACAATCGACATTGCAACTCACTTCAACGTTCCAACAAGCTTCTGAAAGCATTGGAAATGTTGTCGTATCAATTAATGCAATTGCTGAGCAAACAAATCTATTAGCCCTAAATGCTTCGATTGAGGCAGCAAGAGCTGGTGAACATGGAAATGGCTTTGCGGTAGTGGCAGAGGAAATACGCAAGCTATCGATGCAAACAAAGAATGCAACTGAAGAGATTCATTCAACTTTACATAGTATAGAAACGAGCTCGGAGAATATTCAGCAATCTATTAAAGCAAGTAGTATGGAAGTGGAGCAGGGGGCTAGCTTCATAAAGGGTGTTCATGCAATGTTGATGAAAATGTCAACTCGTTCATCAAAAAATCATGAAACCGAAGAAATGAAAAATATCATTCAAAGTATTGCAGCGAGTAGTGAACAAAATGTACGGGTAGTTACTCAAGTTTCTGCGTCAACAGAAGAAATGATGGCGCAAATTAAGCAAGCGCGCTTTAATTCTGAGCGATCGTCTCTAGTAATTGGCAGACTCGCACATGCTGTGTCAAAATTTAAGGTGAAATAAAAGTAACATCAGTTGAGACAAGACTGCTTGAATTTAACCTTTCATTCATATAAGAACTTATTGAAAAGTTTCTTAATTCTTTGGAGGAAAATAATGACAAAAGAACAATTGTTGAAGAATATTAATAACTTGATGCGGATGCACTCAGAGGGGCTTCTTGGTGGTGAAACAATGCCTGAAGACATACTGATTAATGTTGTTTCAGAAGAGGATTTACTAGAAGTATTAACGTTAGCTATGGCTTTAAATTATCAAAGAAATTCTTATAAGCTGTGGGAGTCAGTTGCAAAAACATACCAAGATGAAGAAACGAGGTGGATTTTTAATCCCAATATTGTGGTAAATAAGGATATCGATATGATTCGAGAGGTATTACTTCTTTATCGTGTAGGATTACAGCCTAATCGACATCCAGAAATTTGGCAGCGTGTAGCCAGGGGAATTGTTCATTCTTCAGCAAAAGGAAATGTCCTTGGTCTTATTGAATCAGTTCAATTTGATATTCATCCATTGAAGGAATTAATGCAGGGAACAAGAAAATCCGATTTTCCTTATCTATCTGGTCCGAAAATCTTCAATTACTGGCTTTATGTTGTGGAGAGCTATACAGATATTTGTTGGAATTCTCGTGAACTAATGACAATTGCACCTGATACTCATATTTTGAAGGCTACCGTTAAATTAGGATTATGTTCGGAGAAGGTATTAAAAGGTGGAACTGATGATAGAAAAATTGTAGCTAACGCTTGGGAGAGGGTGCTAAAAGGAACGGGGATAGTACCGATTGATGTGCACACACCATTATGGCTATGGTCTCGGTCTGGATTTCCTGCGTTAGTAGATTTTTAAAGATGTGGAGTTGTTAAAAGGACAATGCATATTAGTTATATCATATACATTGTCCTCTTAATTATGTTCTTGAAATGCTGTGGGGATCAATGAATTTATTGTTGTTCCTTATGGAAAGATTTAAGCTTTTCATAGATTCCTGCCATTCGTTTTTCTTCACCAGCGATAACAGGCGTATAAAATTCAATTCCAACAAGCTCGTCTGGTAAATACTGCTGATCAACCCAGCCACCGAATGTACCAATTGGGGTGTTATGTGGGTATTGATAGCCGACATGTCCTAAATCTTTTGCCCCCTCGTAATGAGCATCACGTAAATGATGTGGAATATCGCCTGTTTTTCCTTCGTGGATGCTAGCAATAGCAGCATCAATAGCTGCAATAGCGGAATTGGATTTAGATGCTAGGCACATTTCAATCACAGCACTAGCAAGGGGAATACGAGCCTCCGGTAAACCTAAACGCTCTGCTGCTTGAACGGCAGCGAGCATATGTGCGCCAACATCTGGCTGTGCTAGTCCTATATCCTCGTAAGCCATGACAAGTAAACGTCTGCTGACAGCGACTAGATCACCAGTTTCTAGTAAATGTGCTAAATAATATAGTGCGGCATTGGTATCACTGCCACGCACAGATTTTTGTAATGCAGATAGCAAATTGTAAAAGTGGGACCCATTTTTGTCACCGTAAACACCAATTCTTCCAATAAGATGTTTGATAATATGATCTGCCGCAATGGTTTGACCGTCTATCTCATCACTTGCATAATAAATGGATTCAAGTAAAGTTAGTGCCTTGCGTGCATCTCCGTTAGCGGCACCAGCAATTTGTTCAATCTGTCCATCTGTTAAGATGAAATGCTGTTTGCCTAATCCACGTTTTTCATCAGCAAGTGCCTTTTTCACAAGCTCCATAAGATTTTCCTGCGTTAGCCGTTTTAGTTGATAAATCTCCCCACAGCGGGAGCGAATCGCTGGATTGACATCGTGATATGGATTCTCAGTAGTGGCCCCAATGAGAACAATCGAGCCATTTTCAACATGTGGCAGCAAAGTATCCTGCTGTAATTTATTAAAGCGATGAATTTCATCCAAAAAAAGTAATACTTTCCCTGAGATTCTTGCTTCCTGTACAATATCCTCAACATCTTTTTTCCCAGCACGTGTAGCATTTAGTGCAAAGAAGGGGAGTTTTGAGCTCCCTGCTATAGCATTCGCAATCGACGTTTTTCCAATACCAGGCTCACCGTATAAGAGCATAGACGGAACATGTCCATTTTGAATCATTTTATAAAGAGCGGTAGAAGGACCAATGAACTCTTGATGACCGACGATTTCATCAAGGCTTAACGGTCGCATGCGGTAAGCAAGTGGTTCGTTATGCATAAAAAATACCCCCTTTAAACGTAATATATATGAGCTGAAATGAAGTGTCGATGTATTTTGTCCATCCAAACTAATGCACAATTATTAGTATATCATAACCATTCAAGAGTATTTCCGAGTTCTTCAAGAGGAGATTATGATATACTGTTGGTAGTATTTTTGACTAGACTAATTGAGGGTGATAAAATGAAAATTTCAACTAAAGGCCGTTATGGGCTAACAATTATGATTGAATTAGCAAAGCATTATGGAGAAGGTCCTATACCGTTACGTAAAATTGCCGCAGAAAAGGAGTTATCTGAGGCCTATTTAGAGCAATTGGTTTCCCCGCTACGTAATTCAGGCTTAGTAAAGAGTGTACGTGGTGCCTATGGTGGTTATATGCTAGCGAATCCACCGAGTGAGATTTCCGCAGCAAATGTTATTAGTGTTTTAGAAGGTCCTATCCAGCCGGTTGAAGGAATTGAAAATGAGGAAGCACCTCAACGAGAGCTATGGCTTCGCATTCGCGATGCTGTGAAAAATGTGTTGGATACAACTACTATTGAAGATTTAGCACAATATACTGAGGAGAATGTAGTGGAAGGCTATATGTTCTATATTTAATTAAGTTTAGGCTAAAGCATCGTTATTCTTTTTTTGTAGGGATACGGATGCTTTAGCGCTTTTCGTACAAAGGAGTTTTCAACATGAAATCATATATTTATCTCGATCATGCGGCAACAGCACCTATGAATGACAAGGTCATCCATGCTATGACTGTTGCAATGCAGGATGTTTATGGAAATGCATCGAGTATTCATGGAGCAGGTCGAGAGGCACGGAAATATTTAGATGATGCACGTGAAGTATTAGCCAAGTCAATTGGTGCTCAGCCTGGAGAAATCATTTTAACAAGTGGTGGCACTGAGGCGGATAATACAGCAATACTGGGAACCGTGAATGCCCGAGCTAGTGAAGGGAAACACATTATTACTACACAAATTGAACATCATGCAGTGCTACACACATGTGAAAAGCTTGAGCGAGATGGCTTTGACGTAACCTATTTACCAGTTGATGAAAAGGGACGTGTTTCTGTAGAAGATGTGCGGAATGCATTACGAGAGGATACGATTTTAGTTACGATTATGTATGGGAATAATGAAGTCGGAACAATTCAACCGATTGCTGAAATTGGGGAGCTTTTACTAGAACATAAGGCCACTTTCCATACAGATGCAGTGCAGGCATACGGTTTAGAGACATTAAATGTTGCTGATTTACATGTGGATTTACTAAGTGTTTCTGCGCATAAAATTAACGGCCCTAAAGGGATTGGCTTCCTTTACCAAAAAACGGGAACGCAGCTAGCTAGCTATGCTCTTGGTGGTCAACAGGAGAAAAAACGTCGTGCAGGCACTGAGAATGTACCTGCAATTATTGGTTTTGCGACAGCTGTGCAAATTGCAAATGACTTGCGTGAAGAGAAACGAGCGCTGTACAATCGCTTTAAGCAAATTATGCTTGATATTTTTACACAAGAAAAGCTAACATACCACATCAATGGAGATGTAGAAAATACACTTCCACATCTTTTAAATGTAAGTTTCGCTGGTATGGAAGTAGAGTCCTTCCTTGTAAATCTTGATATGGCAGGTATTTGTGTGTCAAGTGGATCTGCTTGCACTGCGGGTTCCATTGACCCATCTCATGTTTTAGTGGCAATGTTTGGACAAGGAGCAGAGGAATTACGTAACTCAATTCGTTTTAGCTTTGGACAAGGTTTAACGGAAGAGAATGTACGATATGCTGCTGAGAAAACAGCAGCAGTTGTGAAAAGACTTGCGAAAAAATAAAGTATATAGCGCTTAACTTGTTTTATCTTCATTCAGCAGAAGACTCCAGCCTCTACAGGTGGTGAGATGAATGCGGTATTGGTTCCTTTTAAGTGGGTGTCCAAACACCTACTGAATGAAGATAGGCCTCCGGCGGATGTCACGGATTTTCCGGATGCAATTACGCCAAGGCGAAATTGATGGAAATTGAAGAAAAGAAAAGGTGACCACAATGAAAGAAACACGTGACCCCTCACAAATTCGTGTCGTTGTTGGCATGTCAGGCGGGGTAGATTCTTCGGTTGCAGCCTATTTGCTGAAACAACAGGGGTATGAGGTAATCGGAATATTTATGAAAAACTGGGATGACACAGACGAAAATGGCGTTTGTACAGCTACTGAGGATTATGATGATGTTATTAAAGTATGTAACCAAATAGGGATTCCGTACTATGCGGTCAACTTTGAAAAGCAATATTGGGATAAAGTTTTCACATACTTTTTAGAGGAATATAAAGCAGGACGCACACCAAACCCTGATGTAATGTGTAATAAGGAGATAAAGTTCAAAGCCTTTTTAGAGCATGCGATGGATTTGGGAGCTGATTATTTAGCAACAGGACATTATGCTAGAATCGACCGAAGCGGTGATGGAGAAGTGAAAATGCTTCGAGGAATAGATGCTAATAAGGATCAAACATATTTCCTAAACCAACTATCTCAGGAACAATTATCACATGTTATGTTTCCAATTGGTGATATTGAGAAAAAAGAGGTTCGAAAAATTGCAGAAGAAGCCGGTTTAGCGACGGCTAAGAAAAAGGATTCAACAGGAATCTGCTTTATTGGAGAACGTAATTTTAAAGAATTTTTAAGTCAATATTTACCAGCTCAACCTGGTAAGATGGAGACAATGGATGGCGTTGTCATGGGTCAGCATGACGGATTAATGTACTATACATTAGGTCAACGACATGGTCTTGGGATTGGTGGAGACGGAGAGCCTTGGTTTGTGCTTGGGAAAGATTTAGAGCGCAATGTATTACTTGTTGGACAGGGTTTTGATAATGAGTATTCATACTCTACTTCATTAACTGCTGTGAAAATGAACTATACTTCGACAAAAAAATTGCCTGGGAAATTTTCATGCACAGCAAAATTCCGCTATCGTCAAACGGATACACCAGTAGAAGTTGAAATTTTAGAAGATGGCCGTGCGCAAATTACATTTGATGAACCAGTACGCGCAATTACACCTGGACAAGCTGTTGTTTTATATGATGGTGAAGAATGCTTAGGTGGTGGTACAATCGATGAGGTTTTTAAAGATAATGAAATATTAACATATGTTGGATAATTAGTGAAAAGACTGCTGTAATTGCTTTATATGAGCAGTCTTTCACTATGTAGAGGTGAACGAATACTATGGATTTTAACGAACAGGGCATTTTAGCCTTTCAAGAAAAGCGCTATGAAGAGGCTGCACAACTTTTTACACAAGCAATTGAAGCAGAACCACAAAATGCAATTGGCTATGTTAACTTTGGGAATCTTTTAGCAGTTTTAGAGGATACTGAGCGTGCAGAGAGATTCTTTCAAAAAGCCATCTCTGTAGATGAAACAGCAGCAACTGCTTACTATGGCTTGGCTAATTTATACTATAATGTTGAACGCTATGCAGAAGCTGTAAAATTATATGAGCAAGCACTAAAGCATAAAATAGAAGGTGCAGATGTATATTATATGATGGGTAAATGCTTTGAGCGTATGGAGAATTCAAAGCTGGCACTGCCATATTTACAACGTGCTAGTGAGCTTGCGCCAGAGGATACACAAATTCGTCTTGCCTATGCTATCGTGCTATGTGCGCTAGAAATGTTTACAGAAGGGAAAAAGGAGCTGGATCAGTTAATCGAGCAGGATTGGAATAATGCTGATGCACATTATAATTTAGGTGTACTTTATGCAGTGTCTACAGATCAAACAGAAGAGGCAATGTATCATCTAAAACAAGCCTTTACCCTACAACCTGACTATGACCAAGCAAGATATATTTATGATATGATTGCGCAACGATTTAACTAATATAGAAGCAGCAAGTGTCACTCCATGAACTTGCTGCTTTTTTTTTGTCTTGATTCAGTGGGCGTACAAATGGTCACTGAATCAAGAAAAAGCCCCTGACAGATGTCATAGATTTTGAGAAGGAGCTTTTCGAGTGAGCTTGTAAAAAATCCGGATGCAATTACGCTGAGGTGTAATTGATTTAGTAATAAACTGAACAGAGATATTGAAGAAAATTACAATAATGATCCATTATTTTTTGATAAAATGAATCCTTTCTTCTTTCATTTTAAGCTCAAACTTGGTAATGTATGTCATGCAGGAAAGGATAAGGTGACAAGATGAATAAAGTATTTATTGCACTACTACTTGTAACAGCACTTGCTGCAATTGAAGGAACGATTGTTAGTACTGCTATTCCAAGCATTACAGCTGATCTATTAGGTGTGGACTTAATAAGTTGGATTTATTCAGCTTATTTATTAGCTTCTGCCATTGCTGCGATTATTTTTGGAAAGTTAGCCGATTTATTTGGACGTAAACGGATGATTATTACGGGTATCATTATTTTTTTATTAGGTTCCATGTTATGTGGTTTAGCACAATCGATGGAGCAATTAATTGTCTTTCGTGCGATCCAAGGTATTGGCGCAGGTTCAATTTTACCAATTACATTAACGATGGTTGGTGAGTTGTTTAAGACCGAAAAGGCGCGAGCTAAAGGACAAAGCTATTTAAGTATGGTATGGGGCGTGTCTGGCGTGGTTGGTCCATTATTTGGAGGATTTATTGTTGACCAAGTGTCATGGCATTTTATTTTTTTCATTAATGTACCATTTGGCTTAGCCTCCATTTATTTAATAGTCAAACATTATCAAGAACAGTTAGAGACAGTGAAACGTAAAATTGACTACTTAGGCGCTGTGTTATTTACAATTGGAATGGTTTCGCTGTTATATGTTATTATCAATAACAGCAAAACACAGGCTTGGTTATCGAGCGAATCGCTTCTTATGTACGGAGTCGCAGTTGTACTTTTAGGAATTTTTATATGGGTGGAGCTACGAGCAGAAGAGCCTATTATTCCGTTAACGTTGTTTAAAAATGGTCGCCTAATGGTGATTAATGCCTTAACATTAAGCGGAATGTCTATTGTGATTGGTGTGACGGTCTATATTCCGATATTTGCACAAAGTGTTCTTGGCAAAAATGCAACACAAGCAGGTTTATTATTAACACCGATGTCCATTTTCTGGACAGTGAACTCTATTATGGCAGGTTATTTAATCGGACGATTGACAAATAAACGAATTATCCAAATGGGTACGATTTTACTGGTTACGGGTACACTATTGCTTGCAAGACTATCTTCAGGTTCTAGCGATTTCAGTGCTTATTTCGCTTCATCATTAATCGGACTAGGTATGGGCTTTATCATGCCGATGTTGATGATTTCCATTCAAAAGGTGGCAGATCCGAAACAGCTCGGTATATCAATTGGTCTGAACTCTTTTACAAATACATTTAGTCAAGCGGTTGGTGCAGCACTATTTGGAATGATTTTTAACCTTGCAACGAGTGAAAAAATGGCTTCATTAGGAAAAGGTGAAATTCAATTAAATGGTGAATTTGCAAAAGGTGGATTTAGTGTAGATGAAGTAAGCTTTTTAAAGGAAACTATTGCGAATGGTGTAAGCTATGTATATATAGCTGCCTTTGTTTTTGCCATTTTTGCCCTTGTTTTCTCCTTCTTTATAGCAACGAAATCTAAAGAGAAGGCGTAATAAAATAGCTTTTTTGTAATCTTGGAACAATAAAAATCCACTCCACTTTCTGTGAGAAGGCAATATTGGACTTAAAGGGTCTTTTGCTTTTCTTGCAGAACGCTAGGTGGATTTTTTTGTTCTATCAAAACATCATTGGTAACATTTAGATCAATATTTTTTATTGCTAGGTAGCTGCGTTAAGTATTTAGCTAGATGTGTTATAGATGTATTATCTAACAATGAAGGCTCAGCTTCATTTTCTTTTAAAATATTGATCTCTTTATTCAGTCGCTCCATTTTTCGATCTAATTCAGCTGCTTGTAGAGCGGCTTCCTTTAATTCAACACGAATACGTTCGGGTACTTCTTTGTTATACTTATAATAAATTTTGTGTTCGAGGCTTGCCCAAAAATCCATCGCTATAGTTCGGATTTGAATTTCTGTATAAACCTTCTCCATATGGTCTGACATAAATATCGGGATTTTAATAATGAGATGTAAGCTTTGATAACCATTTTCTTTTGGCTCAGCAATATAATCTTTAACCTCTACAACCTCAATGTCATGTTGTGCCTGTAACATGGCACTAACCTTATAAATATCTTCCACAAAGGAACAGGTGATGCGAGCCCCTGCAATATCACGAATGTTTTCACGAACCGCTTCCATTGACGGAGGAAGTTCTTTTTTCATCATCTTTCCCAAAATACTTTTAGGAGATTTTACACGTGTGGAAATATGTTCAATTGGATTATATTCATGAATCAACTTAAATTCTTCTTGTAAGATATTTATTTTCGTCTCCACTTCTTGTAGGGCAAATTTATAGGCTAAAAAGAAGCGTGTTAATTCAGTTTGAAATGATTTTAAAGAGTTTACTTCAAGTTCTGTTTTCATATTTTATAAGTCCTTTCTTGTTTTAGGCTAACAATAGGAGGGCATACCTATCATAAGTAAAAACTCCTGTATGCGTGGTAAAAAGAGGATTCTTATGTATTAGTTTTATCTTTACTAAGCAGAATACTCCTACCTCTATAGGTGGCAAGATGAATGCGATTTTTTCCTATTGGTGGGCATATAAACGGCCGCTGAAATAGAGGAACTCAGGTTAAGATCCTCACATCCTGTGAAACCGCTTGAGTGACCAACATCGTGTTGCTGCCGCTCGTTAGCACTACGCTTTCGCACAAAAAACATTTGTTGACCTAAAGCCCCTAGGCGGATGTCACGGATTTTGAAAAACATCAAAAAACTAATGCCAAAATCCAGATGAATATATTTTGCATCCAAATGCTTAAGCCTATACCGTAGTAGGAGGTTATGACGATCATTCCTATGAGAAGTGCGGGAATAATAAATAAGATTAGATATTAAGAAATATATTCATGTGAACCCCTTATACTTCATGCTATACAATATAGAACTCACATGACAAATAAAAGGTTTCAGAAATTCTCGAATGGAATAGAGGAGAAAGGGTGAGGAGGTAAAACAAAGGGGAGCTAGATGTCCCTTTGTTTTAACTAATAATTTCAGCATGTAAGTTATAACGCTTATTGAACTCGTCTACAAATACTTGTAAATCGATATATGTTCCAATATAAGGCTCTGTTTCTTGGTCACGCAGAAAGCCGCATGTTGCTTTTAATGATTTGGAAAACTCTAATAGCATTTGCTCATTATCTAGCTGTACATGCAAGGAACGTGAATTATCCTTAGTGTTTACTTTAAAGTACTTGCCGTCTATAATACGTTCTAAATTTGTTTCTTGAAAAGGGAAAATAATATCTTTATAAATTAGCTTCACAATACCCCGCCTTTTTTACAATAGTTCACTACATCTGCATATGATAAATCTCCACCAAAAATTGAAAGTGCACTTCCAATCGTCACATGAAGCTTACCATTTGCTAATTTTTTGAATTTCTCTAGGTCCTCAATAGAACGAACCCCTCCAGCATATGTTGTTGGAATGGTAGTCCATGCTGCTAAATCTCGAACTAAGCTTTCCTGCATGCCGCCTTTTTTTCCTTCCACATCAACCGCATGAATGAGTAGCTCCGCACAGAAATTTTCAATATAAGCAATGGACTCAGCATTGACCTCAAAATCACTAAACTTTGTCCATTTGTCAGTAACGACATACCATTTATCGTTGTGCATTCGACAGCTTAAATCAATAACTAAATGCTGTTTGCCAATTTTCTGTACGAGTTCCATCAGTCGATCCATATCAAGCTTGCCATCATGAAAAATAAAAGAAGTCACAATCACATGCGAAGCGCCAGCATCAATAAACTTTTTGGCATTTTTTGAGGTGATTCCACCACCTATTTGTAGACCATGAGGATAAGCTGCAAGTGCTGTTAATGCAGCCTCTTCATTTCCTTCACCGAGCATGATAACGTGCCCACCCGCTAATTGATCTTGAGCAAACATTTTTGCATAATAACTAGAGTCATGATTGGAAATAAAATTTTCAATGACTTTTTGATCTGCATGTCCCAATGTGCTACCCACAATTTGTTTTACTTTGCCATCGTGTAAATCGATGCAAGGTCTAAATTCCAATAGCTTCACAATCCTTCCGTGCGACAAAATTCATTTCTATCATATCACGGAAAGATTGATAAAAGCTGTGAAATGTCAATTGTCAAAATAATGTTAAAAGAATTGAGTGAATTCTCTTTTTAAACGATTATTAACATTATATTGTGGTAAAATAAAAAGATTGAAACGCATATGAAAGGACGAATCAACAATGGCTGAGAATCTTGATTTATTTGAACTAAATAAATTTTTTATACTCGGACGTCCAATCGTCTCTATCTTTCATAATGCTCAAAATATGTATTCGATTGTTCGTGTGAAAATTCAAGAGACTAATTTACAGTATGAAGATAAAGAAATAATTGTTGTAGGCTATTTTCCACCATTACAAATGGATGAACAATATCGTTTTACAGGTTTATTGAGACAGCATCCAAAATATGGTGTGCAATTTCAAATTGAGACGTTTACAAAAGAAGTACCAGCAACAGAGCAAGGAATTATTCATTACCTATCAAGTGATTTATTTGTTGGGATTGGAAAAAAGACAGCTGAAACAATTGTAGAGAAACTTGGAGCCAATGCTCTACGTCTAATTTTAGAGGACCCAAATGCACTTGATATTGTCCCTCGTCTATCAGCCGAAAAAAAAGAGGTTATCCACCGTACAATCGAACAAAATCTTGGTCTTGAACGAGTAATGATACAGTTGAATGAATGGGGTTTTGGCCCTCAGCTAGGCATGAAGATTTACCAGACATATCGCACTGATGCCATTGAGCTCCTTACAGAAAATCCATATCGTCTAATTGAAGATGTTGAAGGTGTGGGATTCTTTCGTGCAGATGAGCTAGGTGCAAAGTTAGGGATTACTGGTAATCATCCAGACCGTATTAAGGCCGCCATTTTACATATTCTAAATACAGCAGCTTTATCAGAGGGACATGTATTTTTAGATGCTGAGCAAGTTTTGCCCTTAGTAAAAGATATGCTGGAGCAAAGTCAACGAGAGGAAATACCATTCGAGGCAATATCAAGGGCCTGTATTGAATTGCGTGAGGAAAGTAAAATTTGTGGGGAAGAAACGAGGCTGTATTTACCGTCTCTCTATTTTTCAGAAGTAGGAATCGCCTCCAAAATAGTGGCATTAATTGAGCGTAATAAGAAAGCTGAGCATTTTAGTAGAGACGAAATTCGGAAAGCGATTGGAGAAACAGAGGACTTACTTCATGTGACCTATGCCGAAACACAGGCGAGTGCTATTGAACAGGCCTTAAACTCGGCTGTGATGATTTTAACGGGTGGACCAGGTACTGGTAAAACAACGGTTGTACGGGGCGTCGTGGAAGTATATGCAAAGCTTCATGGTTTATCACTAAACCCAAAGGAATATGCACAAAAGGAAGAACCCTTTCCCATCATTTTATGTGCTCCTACCGGACGTGCTGCTAAGCGTTTATCGGAATCCACAGAGCTTCCTGCAATGACCATTCATCGATTACTAGGATTTACCGGACAAGAAAAGGAAGAAGAAACAGAGCGCGAGGTTACAGGAAAGCTCATCATTGTAGATGAAATGTCCATGGTGGATACTTGGCTTGCGCATCAATTATTGAAAGCTCTACATGAGGATGTTCAAGTTGTATTTGTGGGTGATCAGGATCAGCTCCCTCCAGTTGGGCCTGGACAGGTGTTAAAGGATTTACTGGCATCGCAGCAAATTCCTACTGTTGAATTAACCGAAGTGTATAGACAGGCTGAGGGCTCAACTATTATTGAACTGGCTCATCAAATTAAACGTGGTACAATTCCAAAAGAATTAACGGTCAAAACCTCAGACCGCTCCTTTATTAAAGCCTCCTCAGATCAAGTAGCAAGTGTTGTTACACAGGTTGTAAAAAGTGCTGTGGCGAAAGGACAAGAAATTCGCAATATTCAAGTGTTAGCACCAATGTACAAGGGACCTGCAGGCATTGATAACTTGAATAAAATGATCCAAGAGCTCATAAACCCAAACGATACTGGTTCAAGAAAAGAGCTTGTTTTCGGTGATGTAACCTATCGCATAAAGGATAAAGTATTACAGCTTGTCAATCAGCCTGAAAGCAATGTTTTTAATGGAGATATGGGCGAAGTCATCAGTATTATCAAGGCGAAGGAAACTATCGAGAAACAGGATTTACTTGTCGTTTCATTTGACGGCATAGAAGTAACCTATCAGCGCAGTGATCTCAATCAATTGACGCTCGCCTATTGCTGCTCTATTCATAAATCACAAGGCTCGGAATTTCAGACAGTAATTATGCCAGTAGTTCGAGGCTATTCTAAAATGCTGCGTCGCAATCTGCTATATACTGGTATCACTCGGGCGAAAAATTTTCTGATTTTATGTGGTGAGCCAGAAGTACTTGCTGATGGCTTACAGCGTACAGATGATCTACAGCGCTTTACTTCTTTACGTGCAAGACTTAATCCTATGGATATTGTAGAGGAAGTGGCTGAAATAGAAACAGTATCAGTAAAAATAGATGAACAGCCGATTAAAGATGTAAAGTTAACTGTTGAAACAGAAGCGATTATCCATCCAATGATAGGGATGGATGGTGTTTCACCGTACGATTTTTTAGATGACTAAAGAGAATTAAATATTTTGAGGTGAAGAAAGTGAAACGCATAGTATTATTGCTTCTATTCATGATGATCCTACCTTTTGCAGGAAAAGTATATGCAAATAATATGATCTTCCAAGTGAATGAAGAAGCAACTGTCTTTGATAATCGTTCAGGCTCACTTGAGCAGGTTGGCACATTATCAGCAGGACAAACCTTTGAAGTAACAAAAGATTATGGGGCAAATTGGTGGCAAATACGTTGGGGTGGTTATTATGGGTATGTTGATAAGCGTTATACAACAGTTGTACCAGCCACAACCTATAAAAATAAAGTTCCAACAGTGGCAACGATAAAGGATTATGTTATTCCAACACGCGTTGCACCAATTTTTGATAATTCTGGTAATAAACTTGTGCAATTTGCAACCCTATCTGAGGGAGTTCGTTTCCCTATTTATAGTAAAATGGGGGATTGGTATGGCATTGCAGTGAACGGGCGACTAGGATTTGTACATAGGAATTTTGTTGAAGAAGAAAAGGGGCAGGAGACAACAAAACCCAATAACACAAAGCCTGTTGAAAAGCCTACACCTACCCCACCACCTCCTAGTAAGCCAAATGGTTATATGGAGGCATTAGAAAATGTTACCCTCTATGATTTACGTGGTGACAAGCCAATGACAATCGCCCTATTACTGAAGGGGCAACAGCTTGAGGTTGTCGATGCTTCAGACGAAACATATGTAGAGGTTCGATGGGGGCAAACTTTTCTTTATGTAGAAAAAGAAAAAATTAAATTAATGAATACACCTTCTTATAAAAATATTGGGAAGGATCATGCTGTGAAAAATGAGTATTTCATCCCGATTTCTGCAAACAGCGAGATTTATGACTGTACTAATAAAGCATTATATCCGTTTGCTAAATTAGATCCGAATCGCCGTTACCCGATTTTACGAAAAGAGGGCAGCTGGTATGTAACAGTTCTTGGAGGTCGTGAGGGTTATATTCATAGCTCGAAAGTGGCGCTAGATCGCGGTGTTCCTGTTATGATGTATCATCATTTTTTGAAAGAACATGAGCTTGGTCGTTTTAAATATGTCAGTACAACGATGACAGATGTACAATTTACAAAGGAAATGCAGTATTTAAAAACTAAAAACTACGAAACGATTACAACGGATGAACTATTGCGTTTTATGCGCAATGAAATTACATTACCTGCTTATTCCATTCTACTAACTTTTGATGATGGCTTACTATCGACACGTGAATATGCCTATTCAGTTCTTCAAAAGAATGGCTTTAAAGCTACCCAGTTTTTAATTACATCACGCAATGAAAGCTCGTCTGCTGAGCAAATGTTTAATTATAACGACTTGCAGGCACTTTCACGTCAGGATATTGAAAATATGCAGGATGTCTTTTCCTATGGATCACATACTTACAACTTACATGATCTAATAGGAAATAAAGGCAAGATGCTACTAATCCCATATCATGAAGTCGTGCAAGATTTAAAACAAAGTTTAACGTTTATCCCTGAAGCAAAAGCTTTTGCTTATCCATTTGGACAATATACATCAAATACAATTTATGCAGTAAAAGAAGCAGGTTTTAACATGGCATTTTCAACGCAGCCTGGCTATAATAAGCCATACGATGATGTGTATCAAATTAAACGGCTATATAGTGATCAGAAAACTACATTTGAGCAGTTCCAAAAAATGGTTCTGCCGTACGCTAATTAAAAAAACTTTTCCCATCATAAAAACCTAAAAAGCGCGAGCATTGATTGCTCGCGCTTTTCTCTGTACTTTCCAGGGTGATTAGTGAATACCTACGATATGATGTTTGACAACTTCATATGCCTGGCAAACATTATTATATTGAGCTTTGTCTTGAGCAATTAAATTGGAAGCGATAGAAAATAAAAGATTTTCTTCGTTATGATCCTCCATTTGATTCATTAAGGCAGCTTCTAATTCTTCAACATATGCAATGATTTTATGATTCATCTATAATTCTCCTTTGAAGAAAGATGTTTTTTGTTTTGTTTACGAGGTTATCTTACACCTCCATGAAGTAAAAATCTAGCAACTCTGTACTAGTTCAAACAGACTTTTTTTTGAATGTGACGTAAAATTGAACTTGTTAAAAAACCGCTTATTGTAATCGCTTTTATCTAAAGTAACTGAAAAATCAGCAATATAAGCTAATTCTTTTCTGTATCAATCAAGTAGTACAGTTATTTTTAATTAATGAATTGCTGTAATACAGTTGGCAACTCTGGAACCTAAAATTGGGAAAATTCATATACTAAATGAGTATAAAATATTTGGAATATTTAGGGGTGACTGCATGCCAGTAATTACAGGACAGCAATATATTGATCGTATTGATGCTTTGCAAACGTATATTTCTATTGATGGTGAGATTGTAACAGGGAAGGTGTCGGAGCATCCAGCGTTTAAGGGGGTTATGCAGAGTCAGGCAAGACTCTTTGATCTGCAAAATGAGCAGGCGTTGCTTGACACGATGACCTATCTATCACCGACTAGTGACCATCGTGTCGGGATGTCTTTTCTACAGGTATTGACAGTCGAGGATCTTGTAAAAAGACGTCTTGCTGCAAGAGAATGGGCATTATCGACTCATGGCCTTATGGGAAGAAGTCCAGATTATATGAATACGACATTAATGGCACTTGCGTCAGCTGCTGATTATTTAAAAGATAAACCAAATTGTTTTCCTGAGCATTTACTGAGATTTTATGAGCATGCTCGCGAAAATGATTTAACGATGACCCATACCTTTATAGAGCCACAAGTTAATCGTAAGAAGTTTTATTTTGAGAATGAGGAAGTCACTATTGCTGCTAAAATTGTTGCCAAAACAAGTGAAGGGTTGGTCATTAAAGGGGCAAGATTACTTGCCACACAGGGAGGAATTACCGATGAACTTCTTGTGATTTCAACAAACGGTTATGACGAAGGAAAAGGCTTTGCATTTTCGATTCCTAGTAATACTAAAGGCTTAAAGTTTTTATGTAGGCAGTCCTTTGTAGGTGGTGAATCAACATTTGATTATCCATTAAGCAGCCGCTTTGAAGAAATGGATGCAATTGTTGTATTTGATGATGTGATTGTGCCATGGGAGCGCGTCTTTTATTATGAAAATTTAGAAGTTGCCAATACCTTTATGAACATCAGTGGCTTTCAGTCTTATAGCTTACATCAAGTGCTGTCACGCCAAATAGCTAAAACAGAATTTATTTTGGGTGTTGTACAATCGATTGTAGATACCATTAATATCGGAGACTATCAGCATGTGCAGCAAAAGGTCGTAGATATTATTGTACCGCTAGAAACAATGAAGGCTTTATTATTAAAGTCAGAAATTGAGGCAACAAGGGATGCTTTTGGCTTTATGAGACCAGATCATCCAACATTGCAAGTTGCCATTCATGTTTTCCCTAAAGTGTATCCGACTTTTACTGAAATCATCCAATTACTTGGTGCGAGTGGATTAATGTCTATTCCAAGTGAAAAAGCATTTCTATCGGATAATGGAGACTTGAAACACTATTTACAGTCTTTTAAAGATGAAGGCAAAGAACGTGTTAAAAAATTCCGTTTAGCTTGGGATTTAACAATGAGTAGCTTTGGCACAAGGCAAACACTTTATGAGCGTTACTTCTTTGGTGACCCAGTCCGCCTAGCAACTGCACTTTATCAAACCTATAATCGAGAACAATACATTGGAAGGGTGGAAAACTTTTTAAAAATATGATTGTTCCTAAAACTGATCCAGTGCTTTTTCAGTTTGACAGTTGTTTCATAATGCATTATGATTTACAGGAATAAAAAAATAACAATCCCTTCGTTAGGTGAGGCTCCTATGCTGGAGATACGCTACTACCCAAAAATGTCGAGAGACGCCAATGGGTCAACAGAAATCATCGAAATAAGGTGTTTTTTAACGTAGCTGGAGTAAATTTCCTATGCCGCATAGTGCTAAAACTCAACGTTTGAAGGTAAGAAAGCAAAGTACTGTACTTAACTGTGCTGTTTTTTTGATATGTGTATTCAACACGCCTTCATTCGTCGAAGGCGTGTTTTTGTTATTTAAGGATGGTGATGAGAAATGGATAGTAGTCCTGAGCCGAGTAAGCAAATGCTAGGAAGAAATACACAATTAAGGATCGTCGATTTCTTATCGCCGAAACAACAATAGGCTATGTCTGTTTGTTCTCCTTAAATAATAAAACATGAGGTGAAAAACAATGATTAAAATTCATTATTTTGAAAAAGGAAACAATATAGTAAAACATGATTTTAATTTGAAAGAATTTAATCACGATCTCCATGCTGAGGATTTATTATGGGTTGATTTATATGCATATAGCTACAATGAATTAAATGATATAGCAGAAATTTTTGGCTTCCATCCATTAGCAGTAGAGGATTGCTTAAACGAAGGTTCTCGCCCTAAAATGGATCATTACGGTGACTATAAATTCTTTGTTTTCCATGCCCCTATTTATAATGAAAAAAGCAGCAATGAAATAACTACAGTAGAATTAAATATTTTTATGGGCCCTAATTATGTTGTAACGGTTCATAAACAAAAGCTTAAATGGCTAGGTCACATCGAAAATATTTGCTTAAACAGTACGAAGTATTTAGAAAAAGGAACCGATTTTCTTTTGCATACAATTATCGATGGTATTACTGATGAATATTTCCCAGTTTTAGAACGGATTAGAGCGCGCATAGATGAGCTTGAAGAGGAAATATATGATTATCAGCCGAAAATAGTTACAGAGGAGTTTCTTGCGCTCAAGCGAACTATTATATTCATTCGACAGGCAATAATGCCACAAAAAAGAATCTTTTCAAATAGTAATGGTCAGTGGAAATTTGAAATTCGTGAGGAAAATATTCCATTCTATAAAGATTTAAATGACCACCTTGAACGAATTGTTGAATCGACGGAAACTTACAGAGATTTAGTAAACAGTACCTTAGATACGTATTTTTCGATTATCAGTGGAAAATCAATTGAAAAGCTTAATCTGCTAACAGTAATATCAACGATTATGTTGCCATTATCAGTCATTACAAGTTTCTTTGGCATGAATGTTCCTTTACCATATCCAGATTCACCAATTACAACGATTACAATTAGTGTGTTTTTAGTCGTATTTACT
Source organism: Lysinibacillus sp. GW821-FHT14F06 (assembly GCF_058803665.1). Classification (NCBI taxonomy): domain Bacteria; kingdom Bacillati; phylum Bacillota; class Bacilli; order Caryophanales; family Bacillaceae; genus Lysinibacillus; species Lysinibacillus sp. GW821-FHT14F06. The sequence continues at coordinate 117,401 of NZ_JBXAPF010000003.1, read as the reverse complement.
TGGGGAATGTGGGCATACTTCAAAAAAATGATTGCTTAATGATGATAAGCCTGACTAGTGGCAATTGACAGAACAAAATATTTTTTTTATAATGCTCGATAGAAAATAGTAAAAACGATGATGGAACAAGTACGTATTTGTGGGTGTTAAGAAAGGGATTTCTTGGCTGGAAAAATCCTCGCATTGCAGATACCGAAAGCTACTCCAGAGTGCAGTTAATCCCTGCCGTTCACTGACGTTACAAGTGCTAAAGAGGTAAGTATTTTTTACTTACAACTAGGGTGGTACCGCGAGACAACTAACAAGTCCTCGTCCCTTATTGGGATGAGGGCTTTTTTATGCTTATTTGCGGATTCATATCGTGAATTTTACAAAATTAATAAGGAGGAATTTATCCTATGAAAGCAGCAGATATTCGCCGTATGTATTTAGAATTCTTTAAAGAGAAAGGGCATCATCATGAGCCATCAGCACCGCTAGTACCAATTAATGACCCATCATTACTTTGGATTAACTCTGGTGTTGCCACTCTTAAACCGTATTTTGATGGTCGCGTCATTCCAGATAATCCGCGTATCACAAATGCCCAAAAATCGATTCGTACAAATGACATTGAAAACGTTGGTAAAACAGCGCGTCACCATACGTTTTTTGAAATGCTTGGAAACTTCTCTATTGGAGATTACTTCAAAAAAGAAGCGATTCATTATGCTTGGGAGTTCTTAACGGATAAAAAATGGATGGGCTTTGATCCAGCACTATTATCTATTACATTACATCCTGAAGATCAAGAAGCCTATGATGTTTGGCATAACGAAATTGGTATACCTGAAGAACGTTTAATTCGATTAGAGGGGAACTTCTGGGATATTGGAGAAGGTCCTTCTGGTCCAAACTCAGAGATTTTTTATGACCGTGGAGAAGAATATGGCTCTAATGATAGTGATCCAGAAATGTATCCAGGTGGAGAAAACGAACGCTATCTCGAAATTTGGAACTTAGTGTTCTCACAATTCAACCATAATCCAGATGGTACGTATACGCCGCTTCCAAAGCAAAATATTGATACAGGTATGGGTCTTGAGCGTATTGTATCGGTTGTGCAAAATGTTCCAACTAACTTTGATACTGATTTATTCATGCCTATTATTGAAAAAATTGAGGAATTTGCCAACCGTAAGTATAAGCGTCCTGGTGAAGTTGATTTACATGAAATCTTCGGCTCTGAAGAGGATATTAATACACCATTTAAAGTAATTGCCGACCACATTCGTACAGTAGCGTTTGCAATTGGTGATGGCGCACTTCCTTCAAATGAAGGTCGTGGTTATGTATTACGTCGCTTATTACGTCGTGCCGTTCGTTATGCAAAACAAATTGGCATTGAAAAACCATTTATGTTTGAATTAGTACCAACTGTAGGCAAAATTATGGAGGACTTCTATCCAGAAGTAACAGAAAAAAGTGAATTTATCCAGCGTGTTATTAAAAATGAAGAAATTCGCTTCCATGAAACATTAGATGGTGGTTTAGCTATCTTTAATGAAGTGGTTGAATCACAAAAAACAGCGGGACATGATTATATTCCAGGTGCAGATGCCTTCCGTTTATATGATACTTATGGTTTCCCAATCGAATTAACAGAAGAGTATGCAGAGGAAGTGGGCATGAAGGTAGATCATGATGGCTTCGAGGCGTCAATGGAAGAGCAGCGTGAGCGTGCTCGCGCTGCTCGTCAAGATGTAGATTCCATGCAAGTACAAAATGAAGTTCTAGCAAATTTAACGGTTGCTAGCGAATTTGTAGGCTATGATTCATTAACCGTAGACACAGCAATTGCAGCGATGATTGTTAATGGCCAAGTAGCAAAGGTTGCCTCTGAAGGTCAAGAAGCGTTAGTTATTTTAGCTAAAACACCATTCTATGCTGAAATGGGTGGACAAATTGCGGATAGCGGTATTATTTCAAATGATAGTTTTACTGCTGTTGTCAAAGATGTTCAAAAAGCACCAAATGGTCAGCCGCTCCATACAGTGGTAGTTGAATCTGGTGAAATGCATGTAGAAGATACTGTGCAAGCAGTTGTTAATCGTGATGATCGTAATTTAATTATTAAAAATCATACAGCTACACATATTATGCAACGTGCATTAAAAGATGTGCTCGGCAATCATGTTAACCAAGCTGGTTCATATGTAGGTCCTGATCGCTTACGCTTTGACTTCTCTCACTTTGGCCAAGTGACGAAAGAGGAATTACAGCAAATTGAACGTATTGTAAATGAAAAAGTGTGGGATGATATAGAGGTCGTGATTGAAGAAAAAGGCATCGATGAAGCGAAGGCAATGGGAGCTATGGCATTATTCGGTGAGAAATATGGGGATATTGTCCGTGTAGTTTCAATTGGTGATTATTCTATTGAGCTTTGTGGTGGTATTCATGTGAAACGTTCTTCTGAAATAGGTTTCTTCAAAATTGTTTCAGAGGGTGGAATCGGTGCAGGTACTCGCCGTATAGAGGCTGTAACAGGAAAAGTGGCATATGAAGCAGTTAAAGAAGAGGAAGCTTTATTAAACGATGCTGCAGCCTTATTAAAAGCAAATCCGAAAGATATTGTGTCAAAAGTACAGGCACTTCAAGCAGACTATAAAGAATTACAACGTGATAATGAAGCACTATCACAAAAAATTGCAAATGCACAGGCAGGGGCAATTGTGGACGCAGCTCAAACGATTGGGGATGTAACAGTCTTATCTACTAGAGTAGAAGCGAAAGACAATAATCAATTGCGTCAAATGATGGATGATTTAAAAGTAAAAATGAATAAAGCAGTTGTTGTTTTAGGAGCTGTTGATGGTGAGAAAGTAATGCTGTGTGCTGGTGTCACAAAAGATTTAGTGGGCGGCAACTATCATGCAGGAAATATTGTAAAAATGGTAGCAGAGGCATGTGGTGGTAAAGGCGGCGGTCGTCCAGATATGGCGATGGCAGGTGCAAAAGATGCAACAAAACTTGAAGAAGCACTACTTTCTGTGTATGATTATGTTAAATCCATTTAATTAATACGCCAAATCGGTTATAATAAAGAGAAATTGGAGATGAGCTTTTTTGCACATCTCCTTATTTCTGAAAGCGAGGTGCTGGTCATGAGTTCATTTGATCAAACAATGAAATTTAATTTTCCAGAAGAATCAATGGAACAGGAAGTCAAGCAGGTAATGTTGAAAGTACATTCTTCATTAGAGGAAAAGGGATATAATCCTATCAATCAGATTGTCGGTTATTTACTTTCTGGTGATCCGGCGTATATTCCTCGCCATCAGGATGCTCGTAATTTAATTCGCAAGCTTGAGCGTGATGAAATTTTAGAAGAGCTTGTTAAATTTTATATTAAAAAGAATAACGAGGGCTAGAAATGAGAATTATGGGATTAGACGTTGGGTCAAAAACTGTGGGCGTTGCAATAAGCGATGCGTTGGGGTGGACGGCCCAAGGTATTGAAACCGTAAAAATTGATGAAGCAAACGGTGAATTTGGAATTGAACGAATAGCCGAGCTAGTAAAGGAGTATGCTATAACAGAATTTGTTGTAGGTTATCCGAAAAACATGAATAATACGGTGGGACCACGTGGAGAGGCATCTGAAAACTATAAAAAGCTTTTAGAAGAGACCTTTTCACTGCCAGCAAAGCTTTGGGATGAACGTTTAACGACAATGGCTGCTGAGCGTATGCTAATTGATGCAGATGTAAGTCGCAAAAAACGGAAGCAGGTCATTGATAAAATGGCTGCTGTGATGATCTTACAAGGCTATTTGGATAGCAAAAATTAATTGATGAGGTGACAAACACATGGCACACGAGCACAACCATGAAGAAGATTTACACGTACAACACATTACAGTGATTGACGAGAACGGAAATGAACAGCTTTGTGAAGTGATTCACGTTCATGAATCGCCTGAATTTGGCAAATCCTACGTATTTTACTCAATGGTAGGAGCAGAAGAAGATGAGGACGGTTCTGTAGAAATATTCGTTTCTTCATTCGTTCCTTCTGAAAATGGTGAAGATGGCGAGTTAACACCTATCGAAACAGAAGCAGAGTGGGATATGGTAGAGAATGTATTAAACGCTTTAGAGGATGAATACGAAGATTAATCTTCTTTCTTAAAGCTTGGAACAAGGATCGCAACTTGCAGTCCTTGTTCTTTTTTATTGGTGGGACATAAAGGAGCTTGTTCAATTATGGAGTGTCAATTATTGGAGAATATAGGAAGACGCTCAGTCAAATCGGATATGGAAGTGATTAAAAAGAGTGAAATCTCACTCAATATTGATATGAAAGTGATCAAAGGACGCCAATCCTGCTCAATTTAAGCCTAACTGCACCACACAAAACAATGACCCCATCTCTCAAAAAACCTTTAACTTTAAACATAATGACTATGAAGGAGGAATTTGGATGAATGAAGAAACACAAGAATTTATGATTATTGGTGAGGACGGCAAGGAACAAAAATGCAGGGTTGTCTTTACCTTTGATGCAGAGGAAAAATCATATGTACTATTTTCATTAATTGACGAAGCGGGTAATGAAATTCCAGGAGATATTTCTGCTATGACATTTGAATACGATGATAACAATGGAGAAATGACCAATTTAATGCCTGTTGTAACTGAGGCAGAATGGGAAATGATTAATGAGGTTGTACTAACACTGCTTGATGAATTTGAGGAGGAGCCACAGTTAATCACAGTTACAGATGAGGATGGAACAGATCAAGTCTGTGAGGTCATTCACACAGTTTCATCTGAGCAATTTGGAAAATCCTATGTTTTATATGTTCCTGCAACAGATGAACCTATTGAGGAACGAGCTATTTTTGCGGCTCAATACCTATCAGGCAAGGACGGCTCTATAGAAGAATTATTACCAATTGAAAGTGATGAAGAATGGGCTTTTGTTGAAGATGTATTGAACGAATTGTAAAAACTCTGGGTGGTTGTGAGCCACTCAGAGTTTTTTATGTTTAATTAATAGAAATTTTCTATCTATGGTCTAAAAGTATTCTATCTGTAAATAAAATTTCTGTAGTTTCGATTGAATTAAGTGATTTTACGAGAAAAAATATGTTTTTTAAAATTTAATTTTCTGAATTTTTGAATAAACAGAAAAAATAAGGCATTGACCAATTCGAAGTAAATAGATAAGATTTGTCTTACATTAAACCAAGTAAATTGATTGACTAAGGAGGTAATAGTATGAGAAAAGGTTGGAAATTATTAATAGGAGCGTTGGTAATAGGCTTGTTGGCTGGCTGCACAAGCAAAGGAGAGGAAGGTGAAGAGGAGGTTGTAACGTTAAAGGTAGGAGCTGCCAATGTACCTCATGCGGAAGTATTGGAGTATTTAGCAAAAGATATTGAAAAGGATGGAGTGAAACTAGATATTTCCATTATAAAAGATGCTGTGCAAACAAACCAACAAACGGCAGATGGTGAGTTGGATTTTAATTATTTTCAACATATTCCGTTTTTAGAACAGACGAATAAAGAAAGTCATTTGGATTTAGTCAGTGTAAAAGGAATTCATATTGAGCCATTTGGTGTGTATTCCAAAAAACTAAAAGAAATTAATGATTTGCCACAAAATGCAAAGGTAGCTGTACCAAATGATGTTGTTAATTTCTCTCGTGCGTTACTACTATTTCATAATAATGGATTGATTGAATTAGATAAAACGAAGAAAGGTGATTATTCAGTCGAAGATATTACGAAAAATGAGAAAAATATTCAATTTATCGGTGTGGACTCACCATTACTTGTTCGGTCATTAGATGATGTAGACGCATCTGCTATTAATACGAATTATGCCTTAGAGGGGGGATATAGCCCTATGGAGGATGCACTGATTATAGAAGGTTCTGATTCACCTTATGTCAATATTATTGCCTCAACAAAAGAGAAAAAGGATGATTCAGCTATCCAGACAGTTGTTAAGTGGTTAACAAGTGAGAAGGCACGTTCTTTCTTTGAAGATCAGTATAAAGGTGCAGTTGTTCCCGCATTTTAAAGCTTTTGTAAACAACATAAATGCTAAGGAGGTAGATGTGCATGATTGAATTTATTGAAACAACAAAAGAGTTTCAGGTAGGAACATCAACAGTAATGGCCCTAAATCATATCAATTTAACGATTCAGAAGGGGGATATTTTTGGTGTTATCGGCTTTAGTGGTGCTGGTAAAAGTACTTTGATTCGAACAGTAAATTTACTGGAGGAGCCAACGTCTGGGCGGGTGCTTGTAAATGGAAAAGAGTTAACAACGCTTACTAAAAGGCAGCTTCGTGAGGAGAAGAAAAATATCGGCATGATTTTTCAACACTTTAATCTCCTCCATTCTAAAACTGTATATGAAAATGTGGCAATGCCTTTAATCATAAGTGGTGTGAAAAAATCGAACTTGGAAGGTCAAGTGAAAGAGGTATTAGCATTTGTTGGCTTAACGGACAAGGCTGATCGCTATATTGACGAGCTATCGGGGGGGCAAAAACAAAGAGTCGGCATTGCTAGAGCACTCGTTACAAAACCGACAATCCTATTATGTGATGAAGCAACTTCTGCTCTTGACCCTCAAACGACCAAATCAATTTTAGCTTTACTAAAGAAGGTCAATATAGAATACGGTATTACGATTTTGATGATTACTCATGAAATGGAGGTTATTCGGGATATTTGTAATCGCGTGGCTGTCATGGAAAATGGAAGAATTATTGAGACAGGTAATGTACTTGAAATTTTTTCTACACCAAGAGAGGAGACAACCAAAAATTTTGTTCAATCGGTTGTTCGTGATGAAATACCATCATCTGTTTATGAGCAATTAAAAAGTATAGATGCTACTAAAAAAATATACAATTTAAAATTCATTGGAGTAGATGTTGGACAGCCAATTGTCTCACAGGTAGCGAAAAAATTTGCAGTAGATGTCAACGTTTTATTTGGCAATATCACAGAGCTACAGGGGATTCCATTCGGTCATTTAATTGTAGAGCTTGTTGGTTCTGATAAGGAAATACAAAAGGCATTTCTATTTATTCAGGCTAAAAATATTCAAATAGAGGAGGTTGTTGCATGTGAAAGTGAGCACACAAATCATTATCGAAGCGGTTCTCGATACGCTGTACATGGTTAACATTTCGTTATTTTTTGGTGCCATTTTAGGCTTTATTTTAGGCGTAGTCTTAGTTGTAACGAGAAAAGGGCATATTCTTGAAAATAAAATAATCTTCTCGATTGTCAATCCGATTGTCAATACACTGCGCTCCATTCCGTTCATTATTTTACTTGTTGCAATTATTCCATTTACTCGATTACTCGTTGGAACTGCAATTGGAACGACAGCTGCCATTGTGCCGCTAGTTTTGCATATTGGGCCTTATATATCAAGATTAATAGAAAATTCATTATTAGAGGTGGATGAGGGCATTATTGAAGCTGCAAAAGCAATGGGAGCCTCCCCAGTTCAAATTATACGAAAGTTTCTATTGCCTGAAGCTTTTCCATCTTTAATCCTAAGTGTCACGACTGCAACGATAGGGCTTATTGGTGCGACGGCCATGGCAGGAGCTGTTGGAGGCGGCGGCCTAGGGGATGTCGCCATTACTTATGGCTATCAGCGCTTTGATAATGCGACGATTTTGGTAACCGTGGTTATCTTAGTTGTACTTGTACAGATTATTCAAAGCATCGGCAACAGTCTTGAACGAAAAATACGCAGAGTTTCTTAAGGGAGAATGTCAACATGAAAAAACTTAACTATTTATTAGGACTTTTTACATTACTATTTTTACTAGTGGCATGTGCAGAAGCAGATGAAAACGATACTGTGAAGGTCGGTATTCGTAGCTCAGAATTGAAAACCTGGGAGTATATTAAGGAACAGGCTAGCGAGGAAGATATTAATCTTGATTTAGTAACATTCTCTGCGCAATATGACCCAAATCAAGCGCTGGCAGAGGGAGAAGTAGATATTAATGCTTTTCAACATGTTGCGTATTTAAATTTATTTAATACGAACAACAACTCAGATTTACAGGCAATTGGCACAACAATAATGGCACCAATTGGCTTATATTCAAACAAATATAAATCGTTAGATGAACTAAAAGAAGGTGCAAAAATCGCGGTACCGAATGATCCTTCCAACTGGGGTAGAGCTTTACTGCTACTTCAGGAGAATGGACTACTAACAGTAACGGACAATTTTGATGGGAATGGTGGAGAAGATCGAATTAAAGATAATCCGAAAAACTTAACAATTTTGCCTGTTGATGGTGCTACAACGCCAAGGGTGATGGAGGACGCCGATTTTGCAGTTATTAATAATGGTGTTGCTGTAGAAGCTGGTCTTTTATTGAAAGATGCCATCATTCACGAGAGTGAAACAGCTAAGCCATTTATTAATGTTATCGTGGCAAAGGCAGAGGACAAAAATAATGAAACATTGAAAAAAATAGTAGAAATTTATCAGCGTGATGAAACAGCTAAATTTATTAAAGAAATATCAAACGGTAACTATATTCCTGTGAAAATGCCACTGGATGAATTAGCAACATGGAAGGATTTCTATTCATATTAGAAAGGGTGTTAACAATGACTAAGAAAAGAGAAATAAAGCTAGCCCTATATTTAATTGGAGCAGGTATGCATATTGCTGCATGGAAGCACCCATCTGCTCAAGCGGATGCAAGCATCAATATTAAAGCATTACAAAAAGCAGCTCAGATTGCGGAAAAAGGAAAGTTTGATATAGCTTTTGTTGCAGACAGTTTAGCCATCAATCATGAATCACATCCGCATATTTTAAATCGCTTTGATCCATTAATTCAAATTACGGCTTTAGCAGCAGCAACTACAAAAATTGGACTTGGTGCAACAGCTTCAACTACATACAGTGAGCCATATGTGCTAGCAAGGCAATTGATGTCCATCGATCATATAAGCAATGGGAGAGTTGCTTGGAATTTAGTGACTACAGCAGATGCTACAGGAGAAACGGCTTTAAATTTCAGTCGTGACAAGCATTGGGAGCACGATCATCGCTATGAACGTGCAGAGGAGTTTATCGATGTTGTTCAGTCATTATGGGATTCATGGGAGGACGATGCTTTTCTCTATGATCGAGACAATAATATTTTTTATGATCGTCATAAAGTGCATGAAACATCATTTAAGGGCAACTATTTATCTGTCAAAGGTCCGTTAAATATTGCTCGTTCTGTACAGGGGCAGCCTGTAATTGTGGAGGCTGGTGCATCTAAACCAGGACAACAATTAGCTGCACGAACAGCAGAAGTTGTATTTGTCCATTGGGATGAAATTGAAAAATCGAAAGAACACTATCGTCAATTAAAGGCACAGCTTGCTCCATTTGGACGTACAGAGGAGGAACTTCTTGTTTTACAGGGAATTTCTCCAATTGTGGGTGATACAGAGGAGGAGGCGATCCGTAAATTTAATGAATTACAGACGTTAATTGATCCATACGAAAGCTTAAAATTTGTTTCTGGGTATATGGGGAATGTTGACTTTTCAAAGTATCCGCTTGATACACCAGCTATCGAAGTGGAATTTCCAGAAGTCAATAGTATTCAAAGTCATTTCTATGAGCACTTAGAGATTATTAAAAAAGAAAATTTAAAAGTTGGCGATTTATATGCGCGCCTATTTGGACCTGCAAAGCGTGATGCTTTTGTCGGAACACCGACACAAATTGCAGATGAGATGGAGCGTTGGGTTACAGAGCGAGCAGCGGATGGCTTTATGCTGCAGTTTCCATTATTACCACGCGATTTAGAGGATTTTGTTGACAAGGTTGTACCGATTCTACAAGAGCGAGGCATTTATCGTAAAGATTATACAGGCACAACGTTAAGAGAGCATTTAGGATTGAAAAAGCCGCTGAATCGTTTTGCTAAAAGTAAGGTGACACAAGGATGATTGATATTTTTATTCGTAATGAACGGGAGCAAAAACTCGTTCAGTATGCTCAGAGTTTAGCAAAACAAATTGAGAAAACGGCTAATCAATATGATGAGAGTGGTGAATTTCCGTTTGAGCACTTTCGGATTTTAGAGGATGCAGGTTATTTTCGATTAACAGTGCCAAAAAAATATGGGGGAGAAGAAATTTCTCTCTATGAAATGTTATTAGTACAGGAGCAATTAGCTAAAGGCGATGCTTCTACTGCATTATCTGTCGGCTGGCATTTATTAACGTTTTTGAATGTTCGTGAGGCGAAAACATGGCCAGAGCCTATATTCGCAGAATTAAGCCGAAAAGCTGTTGAAGAAGGCTCTCTATTGAATATTATTAACAGTGAACGTGGAAAAGGGAATATTTCTCGAGGAAGTTTACCTGGTACGATTGCTAAAAAGGTGCCAGGGGGATATCACATTACTGGTGAAAAGGCATTTGCTTCCTTAGCACCGATTTTAAAACAATTCACCATTATTGCTTATCTAGAAGAAGAAAATCTAACAGCTGAGTTTCTCATTACTAAAAATGAACAGGTGGAAATTGTGGAAACATGGGATGCGATGGGCATGAGAGCGACAGGCAGTCATGATATTATTTTTTATGATACATTTGTACCGGAGAACGCATTGCTGTATAGACATCGTCCAAATGAAGTCAATCGTTTCTTAGCGGATGGTCGTGTCTATTCTTTAGAAATTCCAGCCGTTTACTTAGGAGTAGCAGGTGCAGCAAGAGATTATGCCATTGATTTTGCTAAAAATACGTATTCACATAGCTTAGAAAATACAATCGCTCATGCCAGCCATGTTCAACAAAAGATCGGTGAAATAGAGGTACTTTATCAAACTGCACGAAGAACTCTGTATAGTATTGCAGCGCAGGTAGAACAAAATCCAGCTCTTAAGGAGCAGCTATCAGAGTCTGTAAGTATTGCGAAGTATGTTATTTGCAACCACGCGATAGATATTGTAACAAAGGCTATGCAGGTTGTAGGTGGACGAAGTTTATCGAAGGAAAACAAAATCCAACGCCTATTTAGAGATGTTCAATGCAGCCGCTTTAATCCTCCAGCAGATGATGTGGTTATTACTCAACTTGCCATGGGATTACTGATTGATAAGAAGCAAGGAACTTTTCAATTATAGTATGAACCGTGAAAGACTTCCAAAGAGATTATCTGCCAGCAAAAATAGTTGGCAGATTTTTTGCGTGAGCCATTTCTACTGAATTGTCGATTTCTGTTTGTCGTGAAAGTTGATTTCTAGTATGATATTGGATAGTGATAGGGGGGAAACCCGTGAATAACGGTTCAAAAAAACAAGAAATGTTTTCAAAAATGCAAGAAAGAAAATCTGAGGTAAAAATCGTGAGAAAAATCGTTGCTATTATAGCTATTGTTTTTGTTCTACTATTAGTGATTGTTGGTTTCCTTGGCTACAATTATGTAAAGAGTGCCCTCAAACCAGTGGATCCAGATGCAACAAAAACAATTGCCGTTGAAGTACCAATTGGCTCAAGTTTAAGCTCTATTTCTGCCTTATTAGAGAAAAAAGGCGTTATTAAAGATGCCCAAGTATTTAAATATTATGCAAAGTTTAAAAATGAATCTCAGTTCCAGGCAGGAAATTATGATTTAACAAAGGCAATGACGCTAGATGAGCTAATCAAAAGTTTAAAAACAGGAAAGGTATATCGTAAGCCAGTCTTTACGATGACAATTCCTGAAGGCTTAACGCTTGAACAAATCGGTAATATAGTGGAGAAGAAAACGCCATATACCCAGAAGGAATTTATGGACTTAGTAACAAGTGATGCATTTGTTCAACAGATGATGGCGAACTATCCTGAGCTTGTGACAGATGCAGTTTTAGCTGACAATATTCGCTATGATTTAGAAGGCTATCTTTTCCCCGCAACTTATTCTTACTTTGAAGAGAAGCCATCATTAGAATCAATCATAGAAGAAATGATTGGGGCAATGAATAAGGTTGTGAAGAATTACAGCGACCTACTTGCAGAAAAACAGATGTCTGTACATCAATTAGTAACATTTGCTTCATTACTAGAAGAAGAAGCTACTGCTCAAACAGATCGTGAAACTATTGCAAGTGTATTCTATAATCGTCTCGATCAAGGAATGCCGCTTCAAACTGATCCAACAGTTTTATATGCACTTGGCTCTCATAAGAATCGGGTGCTATATGAAGATTTAGAGGTAGAAAATGCTTACAATACTTACAAAAACAAAGGTCTGCCACCTGGTCCAATTGCAGGTGCAGGGAAGTCTTCTATTGAAGCAGCACTGAATCCAAGCAGTACAGATTATCTCTACTTCTTAGCGGATAAAGAGGGCGTAAACCACTTCTCTAAAACCTATGATGAACATTTGCAAAAAGTGGAAAAATATTTACGAAAGACAGAGTAATGACTCGAAAATAGAAAAAGTATGTAGTATACAATGGATAGAAGGAAAGAAAAATAGCTTTCCTTCTATTTTCGTGCTATCATAAATTGTGATTTTTGATAAATCCGTTCATTTATACGGGACAAATATGCGTGGTGGCAATTGTTTGCTTATCAAAACAATTGCTCATTTTTGTATGGCAAAGTACCAAGACATCACGTTTGGTCTTTTTCTTTTTGGTGTAAATGATGAAGTACAGACAACGGCGAAACGCTTGTTGCCTTTTAAATGAGGGTGAAACAATGGAATTATCAGAGGCATATATACAATCATTTATTCAACCACGTAATGAACTGCTTTTAGAAATGGAAGCATTTGCGGAGGAGAATCATGTACCGATTATGCAGCTTGCAGCTATCGATGCACTGAATCAACTGCTACGTATTCAAAATCCGTCAAAAATTTTAGAAATTGGTACTGCTATCGGTTATTCTGCACTAAGAATGGCAGAGGCTTTGCCAAATGTGAATATCGTTACAATAGAGCGGGATTCAGAGCGTGTGACAAGGGCCAAAGCTTATATTAAACGTTCAACCGTATCAGATCGAATTACGGTCATTGAAGGCGATGCTTTAGAGGTAGACGATGAGGCTATTCAAACAGCATTTGATGCAGTTTTTATCGATGCAGCTAAGGGACAATATCAGCGCTTTTTTGAAAAGTATGCCCCACTAGTGAAATCAGGGGGAGTCTTGTATATAGATAATATGTATATGCATGGCTTATCTGATTTAGATTTGAAGGATGTTCCACGTCGTAAGCGTACAATGATTCGCAATTTAAAAAACTTCACGGAATGGATAATGGAGCACCCCGATTATACAAGTGCTTTTTTACCAGTCGGTGACGGTTTATTACTATGTTTGAAGAGGTGACTACTATGAAAAAACCGGAATTGCTTGTGACACCACAATCATTAGAACATATAAAAGCACTTTTAGAAGCTGGAGCAGATGCTTTTGTAATTGGTGAACAACAATTTGGTCTACGTCTAGCAGGAGAATTCTCTGTTGATGAAGTGGAAGAAGCAACGAAGCTTATTCACGCAGCAGGTAAAAAGGTTTATGTTGCAGTCAATGCACTTTTCCATAATGAAAAGATAGACGCCCTTGCTGACTATTTAAAAGAAATGCAGCGTATCGGTGTGGATCGTTTAATTTTCGGCGACCCAGCTGTATTAATTATTCGTCGTGAGCAAGGAGTAACAATTCCATTACATTGGAATCCAGAAACGACTGCTACAAACTGGTTTACAGCAAACTATTGGGGGAAACGCGGCGCAACTCGCGCAGTACTTGCACGTGAACTTTCACTAGATGAAGTGTTGGAAATAAAAGAAAATGCTGAACTAGAGATTGAAGTACAAGTCCATGGTATGACATGTATGTTCCAATCAAAGCGTCCATTATTGGGGCATTACTTCTTATATCAAGATAAAGTAATGGAAATTGAAAATCGTAATGAAAATCGTAACATGTTCCTACATGACGATGAGCGAAATAATAAATACCCAATTTATGAGGACGTTAATGGAACACATATTTTCAGTCCAAATGATATGTGTATTATTGATGAACTAGGTGAATTATTTGAGGGTGGCATTGATGCTCTGAAAATTGAGGGTGTACTGCAAACACCAGAATATGTGGTGACAGTAACAGAAGCCTATCGCAAAGCCATCGACGCTTATTTTGATGAGTCAGAAGAAGCATATGAAGATATAAAAGATGATTTATTAGCAAAAATTGAAGAGGTTCAGCCAGCCATCAGACCACTGGACACAGGCTTTATCTTCAAGGAAACAGTTTACTAAGAGGGGGGCAAGACATGGCATTAACGTTAGTACAAAATGACAAAATCCGTGAGATTGTCGATGGTAAACGTGTCATTACAAAAAAACCAGAGCTGCTTGCCCCAGCAGGTAGCTTAGAGAAATTAAAAATAGCTGTTCATTATGGAGCAGATGCTGTATTTATTGGCGGGCAAGAATTTGGTTTACGTTCAAATGCAGATAATTTTTCTATTGAGGAAATGCGTGAGGGAGTAGCATTCGCCAATAAATACGGTGCGAAAATTTATGTTACGACAAATATTTTTGCTCATAATGAAAATATGGGTGGCTTAGAGCAATATTTAAAGGATATTGAATCAGCAGGTGTTACAGGTATTATCGTAGCAGACCCTCTGATCATTGAAACATGCCGCACAGCTGCACCAAAGCTTGAAATTCACCTTTCTACACAGCAATCGCTTTCAAACTGGAAGGCGGTACAGTATTGGAAAGAGGAAGGTTTACATCGAGTAGTGTTAGCCCGTGAAGTAGGCGGCGAAGAAATGCAGCTGATGAAGGAAAAGGTTGATATTGAAATTGAGGCATTCGTACATGGAGCGATGTGTATCGCTTATTCTGGTCGTTGTGTGCTTTCCAATCATATGACTGCTCGTGACTCCAACCGCGGTGGCTGCTGCCAGTCTTGTCGCTGGGACTACGATTTATATGAATTAGAAGATGGCGAAGAAAAAGCGCTATTTGATGACAACCATGCACCTTTTGCTATGAGTCCAAAAGATTTAAAGTTAATCGAAGCTATTCCTCATATGATTGAGCTTGGCATTGATTCGTTAAAAGTTGAAGGTCGCATGAAATCCATTCACTACGTGGCTACAGTTGTTTCCGTGTATCGTAAGGTAATTGATGCCTATTGCGCAGATCCTGATAATTTCAACATTAAACGTGAATGGCTAGAGGAGTTAGATAAATGTGCAAACCGTGATACGGCTGAGGCATTCTTCCATGATGCACCTGGCTTAGAGGAGCAAATGTTTGGTGTTCATGGCCGTAAAACAACATATGAATTTGCTGGTTTAATTTTAGACCATGACTTAGAGTCAAAAATTGTCACAATGCAGCAACGAAATTATTTTAAGCCTGGTGATGAAGTAGAGTTCTTTGGTCCTGAAATCGAAAACTTCTGTTTAACAATGGGAGAAATATGGGATGAGGACGGTAATAGCTTAGATGCAGCCCGTCATCCATTACAAATTGTTAAATTTAAATGTGATACACCATTAAAACCGCATAACATGATGCGAAAGGAGAATAATTAATGGCAGCAAAGCGTCCAGTCGTCATCGGAATCGCTGGTGGCTCATGTTCAGGTAAAACGAGTGTGACACATGCTATTTATGATGTTTTCCGAGATCATTCAGTGGTTGTAATTGAACAAGATTTTTATTATAAGGATCAAAGTCATTTAACGTTTGAGGAACGTTTAGGTACAAACTATGACCATCCGTTAGCATTCGATAATGATTTGTTAATTAAACACATAAAAAAATTGTTGGCTCGTCAATCCATCGAAAAGCCAGTATACGATTATGTACAACATACAAGAGCAAAAGAGGTTATTCATGTTGAACCTGTAGATGTTATTATACTAGAAGGTATTTTAGTGCTAGAGGATGCCGATTTACGTGATCTAATGGACATAAAGCTATTTGTTGATACGGACTCAGATTTACGAATTATCCGTCGTATTATGCGCGATATAAAGGAACGTGGACGTACAACAGATTCTGTCATCGACCAATATTTAACGGCCGTTCGTCCAATGCATAATCTTTTTATTGAACCAACAAAACGTTATGCTGATATCATTATTCCAGAAGGCGGAGATAATGAAGTAGCCATCGATTTAATGGTAACGAAAATTAAAACTATTCTTGAAACCGGCAACGTATTGTAATAAGATAGAGTGGTATTGACAATATTTACATGCTTATCGGTGCATATTTCTGAAAAGCATGCATACTATTAGGTCAAAGCGTAATTTGAAAAACGTTTAAAAATAATAAAATTCGATTAAATGCTTGTTATAGGCATTTAGTCGAGTTTTATGTTTTTATATTGATGAAATAAGGAGTGAAGGACTTTGGCAAATGAAAAACAATACCCAATGACTGCTGAGGGTAAACGAAAATTAGAAGATGAATTAGTGAAATTAGAAACGGAAACACGTAAGGAAATCGTAGAACGTATTAAAATTGCACGTGATTTCGGAGACCTTTCTGAAAATGCTGAGTATGATTCAGCAAAAGAAGAACAAGCCTTTTTAGAAGGACGCATTTCTACATTAAAATCAATGATTCGTAACGCGGTAATTATTTCTGAAGATGAAACTGACAACAGTGTAGTATCACTTGGGAAAACGGTTACATTTGTAGAAATCATTAATGGTAAACCATCAACTGAAGAGGAATCATATACAATTGTAGGTTCAGCTGAAGCGGATCCAATGGAATTCCGTATTTCTAATGAATCACCAATCGCAAAAGGCTTACTTGGCCGTGCTGAGGGTGAAGAGGTTGCTGTACAAACACCAGGCGGCGAAATGAAGGTTAAGATTCTTTCTATAAAATAATTATATATGTACAAGCAGTTAACTTCTCTTCTAAAAGAAAGTTAACTGCTTTTATTTTATAAAGATTAGTGTTTCACAGGATATGGAAAGCAAAAAATAGACACAAATATTTTGCATGTGCTGTCGAAATTGATAAAATATTGGCTAGAGAGGGGGAGAATTCATGAGTGAACGACAAACTCGAAGCAGTCGTCATTTGCAGCCATCTCATAATAAAAAGCTAGATAAACTATTGAATGTATTAATTGGTATAGTTGTAGTATTAATTATTATCACAGCTGTCTATGTGTTTAAATGGCAAGATGATGCAGAAAAAGCCGTGAAAGATGAGCCAGCACAAGAGCAAAAGAATGACGATAAGGAGGTTGAGGAAGAGCCTTCTAAAGAAGATAATAAGGATGCTACCACAGATGATAACGAACCAGCAAAGGAAGAACCTGCAAAAGAAGAGCCTACTGAAGAAGAATCAACATCTGAACAGGGCAATGCTCAGGAAACTACGTCTGATAATCCAATTGTAGACAAGGTTGTTACCAATAAAAATTGGAAGCCTACTCCTACGACACAAACAGGTCAGCATGTGTCTTCATACGATAATACTTCTGTAGACTGGGCAGAAAAGGTGGCAACGATTACAGCCGCAACAGGCATTGAAAAGGACAATATGATTATTTGGCGTATTCAAAATAACGGTAGCGCTAATACGGCTATAGCAACTGTTTCAACGAATGATAAAACAGCAATGTATAGAGTTAGTATGGAATGGGTTGACCAAGAGGGCTGGTTACCAGTAAAGCTTGAACAGTTAAATACATTAAATGGCGCCTATTGACGAAAGTAACTCTTTTGTTTATTTTTAATAGAGTATAAAGAAGGGAAGAAATATATCTATGAAAATTGCAGTAATTGGCGCAATGGAAGAAGAAGTAGAGCTACTACGAGCATCATTAGAAGATGGAAAAAGTACAACAATTGCAGGTAGTGAATATACAACAGGAATCTATGATGGCAAAGAGGTTGTGTTATTAAAAAGCGGCATTGGTAAAGTAAATGCTGCGATGTCAACTACGATTCTCTTACATGAATTCAAACCAGATGTAGTCATTAATACTGGCTCAGCTGGAGGTTATGATGAGGCTCTTGAAGTAGGAGCAGTTGTCATTTCAGATGAGGTTCGTCATCATGATGTAGATGTGACAATTTTCGGCTATGAGATTGGACAGATGGCTGGAATGCCAGCAGCTTATAAATCAGATGAAAAGCTAATGAAAGTGGCGGAAGAGGCTGTAAAGGCAGTTGGAGAGCATCAATTTGGTATTGGGTTAATTTGCTCAGGAGATGCTTTTATGAATGATCCAGTGCGTGTAGAAGCTGTACGTCATCATTTCCCACAAATGAAGGCAGTTGAAATGGAAGCAGCGGCTGTTGCGCAAGTGTGTTATCAGTTCGGGACACCATTTGTAGTAATCCGTGCTTTATCTGATATCGCAGGGAAAGAATCCAATATTAGCTTCGATGAATTTTTACCTGTAGCTGCAAAACATTCAACACAAATTGTCTTAAAAGCAATTGAAATGTTATAAGTTGCTTTACTGAATAGGAAGACTCATAAGCGAGATAAATTACACATAATAGACACAATGTATAAATAGTGGTGTGAGAAAAATCACAGTTAAAAAATTTAATGAATGCTACACTGTCATTAATTAAATCTCTTCATATTTGATTGGGAGGTATTCATGATGTTATTTTTAACAGCTGGTGTAGTTATTATTACAACTTTACTTGGTTCACTTATTTCAGCAGAGCTCTCAGAAACTGTATAGTAATGTGAAGAAAAGCTTCCTTGCGATATTTATTATCGCAAGGAAGTTTTTTCTGTATTGGTGCTAAAATTATTCGGATGATTTACATACATATTTTTTTCTTCTTTCGTGATACAATTTCTAAAGCTAATTTCATGATTGGTATTTGTAACAAAAAATACAAGAATACAAGTCGTGCATATCGTAGATTTTATTGCTATTTTCGAAACATCAATTTACAATAAATTATTCAATAGTCTTTTGGTCTCGTTTATACAATTGATAGAGCTTGATTAGTGCCCGCTTTTCTATGCGCGACACATAGCTGCGCGAAATATTTAAGCGTGCCGCAATTTCCTTTTGTGTAAGAGCATCCTGCTGGTTTAAGCCATAGCGAAGTGTCACAATTTCGAGTTCACGTTCGTCAAGCATGTGCAAATAATGATAGAGCTGTGCAACATGTTCCTTATGCTCAATTTTTTCTGTGGCGCTTTCCTCATCACATTGTAAAAGATCGCGAATTTGTAGCGCATTGCCATCTTTGTCTGTGCCGATTGGCTCGAATAAGGAAACATCCTTTTGCACCTTTTTTTGTGTCCTCAGATGCATTAATATTTCATTTTCAATACAGCGTGCAGCATAAGTGGCCAGACGAGTTTTTTTGTCAGGTGTATAGCTTTCTACAGCTTTCATAAGACCAATAGTACCGATGGAAATATAGTCATCTAGTTGTTCGTGCTTTGGGTGGAATTTTTTTACAACGTGTGCAACGAGTCGCATATTGCGCTCTATTAAATCAAGACGCGCTTGCTCATCACCGCCTAAAAATCGTTCAATACAAGCAGCTTCCTCTTCTTTTGAAAAGGGTTTATGGAATGTTTGCCCCTTTAAATAGCCAAGTAACGCTGGGATTTCAAGCCATAACTGCAACATAGATGTAAAAATTCCGCTCATTGAATGATTTCATCCTTTCCCCATTTTTCGACAGTATATGTTAGGAAACTGTGTTAAATGAAAAAAGTGCAACAGCAAATGTGCTGTTACACTTTTTTTAACGTGAATGTACTAATCATCAATAGAGCTAGTATTGGAAAAAGGAAAAGATAAAATGCTGGATGGAACGCAGTAGATGCAAAATACGTTAAAGTTAAGAGAGTACCTGCAGCTGTAATTGGTAACCCTGTAAAATAGCCGTTTGGTTCACTAATATTAAAGCGAGCTAATCTCATCGCACCACAGATGATATACAGTACGGTCATCATCATACCGACGTAACCAAAGTCTACTAAGACCACTTCATACATTAATAATGCAGGCGCTACACCAAATGATATAATATCACTCATAGAGTCTAACTGTTTACCTAAATCAGACACTTGTCCGAGAGCTCTGGCTACCTTCCCATCGTAACGATCTAGAAGGGCAGCAATAAAGATAAATAAGACACTGTAGCTATAGTATTCATGTAATGTAGCCATAATGGCTGCGCCACCACAGGACATATTACTGATTGTAATGAAGTTTGCTGCTTGCGATTTCATTTTCTTAACCGTGGTATCCACCAACTTGTGATAAAAAAACAAGGGGGATCACTCCTTTACACTTAAGATATTGTACCATTATACTTCGAATGCGAAAAAATTGACAGTCTAAATTAATCGATAGGGGTTTTGTTTTATGAAAGAAAAATTATATCAACGCTTGATTGAATTAACAAATGGCAAGCAATCCTCTCAACTTTTACAAACGATTGCAAAAGCTAAGTGGAGTAAACGTATAATCCCTAGCTATATGAAGGTATACGATATTAACCTTGAAGAAGTTTCAAAAAAACCACAACAATTTTCAAGTTTACATGATTTTTTTACAAGAGAGCTTTTGGAGCATGTCAGACCAATTGAACAAAATCCGACTACTTATACAAGTCCTGTTGATGCAAAAGTGGAATCTTTTGGTCGTATCGAATGGGATATGACGTTTCTTGTAAAGGGGAAGCCGTATGCATTAACAGATTTACTTGGCAATAACGAACGTGCCGCACAATATGCTGATGGCCATTTTATTGTGTTTTACTTAAGTCCTGCTGACTATCACCGTATTCATAGTCCTATTGATGGATTAGTGCTAAGACAATATACACTTGGGCAAAAATCGTTTCCTGTGAATCAGCTTGGTCTTTCCTATGGGAAAAAACCGATTTCCCATAATTACCGTCAAGTAACAGAGTTGAAGGTGGCTAATAATCAGCAGGTAGCGTTTATAAAGGTAGGAGCTACTTTTGTTAACTCTATAGTTCTGACGAATACTACAACAAAGTGGCATAAAGGTGAAGAAGTAGGTTATTTTTCATTTGGCTCAACGGTCGTTATTTTATTTGAAAAAGGAGCAATCGAATTTACGGATAATGTAGTACAAGGAAGCCCAATTCGAATGGGTGAAGCATTTGCAAATATGCTATAATGGTCGAATAATACGTTTAGATTAGGGGTCGCTATTTTGTATAATTTTTTATTACCAAATGAATTTGTGACGAGTATTTTTGAAATTACACCAGAAAAGCTTCAAGACTTAGGCATTAAAGGAATTATTACAGATTTAGATAATACCCTTGTGGAATGGGACCGTGCTGATGCAACGGAAGAGCTGATTATTTGGCTTCGTATCATGAAGGAATCAGGTATTCGTGTTATTATTGCGTCAAATAACAATGAAGCACGTGTCAAGCATTTTGCTGAGCCATTAGGTATTCCTTATATCCATAAGGCAAAAAAACCATTTCGTAATGCCTTTTATAGTGCCATTGTTCAATTAGGGCTACGTCCAAATGAAGTGGTTATGGTAGGAGATCAACTCTTAACAGATGTAATGGGTGCCAATCGCTTAGGTTTGCATACGGTACTTGTAAAACCTGTTGCACAGTCTGATGGGCTCGTAACAAAATTCAATCGATTCATTGAACGACGCGTGTTCAATGATTTAAAACGAAAAGGAATTATAACTTGGGAGGAAAAAGAATGAACGAAATGCCAAATTGTATTGGCTGTGGTACAACAATTCAAACAGAAGATAAAACAGCAGTTGGGTATGCCCCTCCATCATCATTAGAAAAAGACGCGGTCATTTGTCAACGCTGCTTCCGTTTGAAAAATTATAATGAAATTCAACCAGTGTCATTAACAGATGACGATTTTTTACGCATTCTTAATGGTCTTGGAACACAGCAAGGCTTAATCGTAAAAATTGTTGATATTTTTGACTTCAATGGGAGCTGGCTGCCAGGACTTCATCGTTTCGTTGGGAAAAATCCTGTATTATTGGTTGCGAATAAGGCTGACTTATTACCGAAATCAGTAAAGCCGAAAAAAGTAATTAATTGGTTGAAACGTGAGGCAAAGGCTCTTGGTCTGCAACCTATCGATGTGCTTTTAGTAAGTGCCCATAAAGGAAAAGGAATGGCTGAAGCAATGGAAGCCATCGATGAGTACCGCAATGGGAAAAATGTTTATGTTGTAGGTTGTACAAATGTTGGAAAATCCACGTTCATTAATCGCATCATTAAACAGGCTACAGGTGAGGGTGAGGTGATTACTACCTCTCATTTCCCAGGTACGACTTTGGATATGATTGAAATTCCATTAGATGATGGTAGTGCATTATATGATACACCAGGGATTATTAATCATCATCAGATGGCACACCATATTGATGCAAGTGAATTAAAATATATTATGCCGAAAAAAGAAATAAAGCCGAAAGTATACCAACAAAACGCTGGGCAAACTTTATTTATTGGTGCACTAGCGCGTTTTGACTTTATTCAAGGAGAACGTTCAGCATTTACGGTCCATGTAGCTAATGACTTACCAATTCACCGTACAAAACTGGAGAAGGCAGATACATTATATGCAGAGCATAAGGGAGAGTTACTTGCACCGCCGACTAAGGATTTTATTGATCAGTTGCCGCCATTAGTGCGTCATGAGTTTTCGATAAAAGAAGGGAAAACAGATGTTGTATTTTCGGGTCTTGGCTGGATCACGGTGCAGCATGAAAATGTAGTTGTTGCAGCTTATGCACCAAAAGGTGTACAAGTTTCAATTCGTCCTTCACTTATATAAATCGAAGGATAATAGTAGAGAGAGGGCTAGAGAATGAAGAAGTGGTTTGCAGTGATGGGTGATCCAATTGAACATTCAAAATCACCAGCCATGCATAATGCTTGGTTCGAACATATGTCAATTGATGCGACATATATTCCTTTACATGTATCTGCTGATCAATTAGAGTCAGCAGTTGCTGGTTTGAAAACATTAGGAGCAAGTGGCTGGAACGTTACAATTCCTCATAAAACAGCAATCATCCCATATCTAGATGAACTAGATGAGCTGGCACAAAAAATGGGAGCAGTGAATACAGTCGTACGAACAATAGATGGAAAGTTGAAGGGCTATAATACAGATGGTATCGGTTTTGTTCGTTCACTAGAAGAAGCAGTTGGTGTGTCTCATAAAGACAAACCTGTGTTACTTGTTGGTGCTGGTGGCGCTGCTCGTGGCATTGCCTTTGCCATGCAGCAGCAAGGCTATTGCAATTTGACCATTACCAATCGTACAGTGGCGAATGCCCAAGCTATTATTAATGAAATGGGAATGGGGCGTGCAATTTCATTAAAAGAAGCAGAAGAGACATTAGCCGATTTCAGCATAATTGTGCAAATGACATCGGCTGGGCTTGCTACGGGCAATTTTTCTATGCCATTTTCACTTGAACATCTTACAAAGGGCGCAATTGTTGCGGATATTGTGTATAATCCATTAATGACCCCTTTTCTTCAAGCAGCGGAAGTAAAAGGAGCAACCGTTGTCACAGGACTTGGAATGTTTGTTCATCAAGGGGCCATCGCCTTTGAGTATTGGCTAGGTGAATCCCCAAATACAAATTCAATGATTGCGCAATTAAAGGCGCAATTAGGAGGATACTAATTTTTATGTTAACAGGTAAACAAAAACGTTTTTTACGTGCAGAAGCACATCACTTGACACCAATTTTCCAAGTAGGAAAAGGTGGCGTTAATGACGAAATGACGAAGCAAATTCGTGAGGCATTAGAAGTACGAGAACTCATTAAGGTCCGCATTTTAGATAACTGTGAGGAGGACAAGCATGAAGTTGCAGAAGCGCTAGTAAAGGGTGCGCATGCAGAACTTGTGCAATTAATTGGATTAACAGTTGTTTTATATAAAGAATCCCGCAATCAAAAAAAGATTGTACTACCGAAAGCAGCGAAATAAGGTGAGACGATGAAACGGATCGGTTTATTGGGAGGAACATTTAATCCGCCACATAATGGTCATTTAATGATGGCAAATGAAGTACTTCATGTATTGGATTTAGATGAAGTACGCTTTATGCCCAATGCGCTGCCTCCACATAAGTTTGCTCGTCATGATGCTAGTGATAGGGAGAGACTTGAAATGGTCAAGCGTGCTATAAGTCCATATCCACATTTTTCTGTGGAGTCGTATGAGGTTGAGAAGGGCGGCGTATCCTATTCATATAAGACTCTTTCTGCATTGTGCATAAGAGAGCCAAATGTAAAATTTTACTTTATCATTGGAGGCGATATGATTGATTCCCTTCATTCATGGTACTGTATTGATGAGCTGGTGAAGCTTGTGCAGTTTGTAGGGGTGAAGCGTCCAGGGACAGAGGCTATTTCAGAGTACCCTATTCTAATGGTGGAAGTTCCTCAAATCGATTTATCGTCCACACTAATTCGTGAACGTCTCGCCACTGGTGGAACAGTTACCTTTTTATTGCCTGAGGCGGTAGAGACGTATATACGAGAGGAAGGTCTTTATGGAACGCGAACAGTATTTAGCAGCGATTAAGCCTCGTATGCCTGAAAAGCGCTATATTCATACCGTTGGGGTAATGGAAACAGCTATTGAATTAGCTAAAAAGTATGGCGAGGATGAGAAAAAAGCAGAAACAGCGGCTATCCTCCATGATATTGCAAAGTATGCTGATATTGAATGGATGGAGAACATTGTTCGAACTGAAAGATTAGACGCTCGTTTGCTTGGCTGGGGCAGTGAACTGTTACATGGTCCAGTAGGTGCATATATCGCTGAAAGTGAATTTGAATTCACAGATGAGGATATGCTTAATGCTATTCGTTTTCATACAACAGGGCGTGCTGGTATGAGCCGTTTAGAAAAAATAATTTTTGTAGCAGATATGATTGAGCCTAATCGTAAATTTGATGGCGTCGATCGTCTGCGCAAAAAGGCAGAAAAAGGTTTGGATAAAGCGATGAGTGCTTGTGTACGTCATACATTGGCTTTTCTAATTGACACAAAGCAGCCAATTTATCCATTATCAATAGAATGTTATAACGATATGATGAAAAGAGAGGACAGTGAAGGATGACTTCAACTTTATTACAAGCAGCTTACAAAGCAATTGACGACAAACATGGGGAGGACATTGTCGTTTTAAATATGCAAGGTATTTCACTTTTAGCGGATTATTTTATCATCGCTCATGGTAACTCAGATCGACAAGTGCAAGCTATTGCGCGTGAATTACAAGATGTAGCTGAAAAAGAGGGCTATGAAATTCGTCGTGTCGAAGGTTTCGATGCAGCTCGCTGGGTTCTTGTAGACTTAGGAGATGTAGTGGCACACGTATTCCATAAGGATGAGCGTGCTTATTATAATTTAGAGCGTCTATGGGGCGATGCACCGCAGCTAGACATACCAGAGGCTTAAGTGAGCAGCTACGAACGCTTTGCCCATGTGTATGATGAGCTACAAGTCGATATCCCCTACAATACGTATGTGGAGTGGGTTTTGCAGCATGCACCATGTAATCAATTCCCTAAGCTTTTAGACATTGGCTGTGGTACAGGTGTGCTGGGTCTATTGTTTGCAAGGGCTGGTTATAGGGTGAGTGGAATTGATCTATCTGAAAATATGCTCTCAATTGCCGCAGAGCGATTTGCTGATGAAGGATTACATGTTCCCCTGTTTTGTATGTCTATGGATGAATTAGAGGGCTTTGAGGCGCTTGACGTTGTAACAATTGCTATTGACTCAATAAATTATGTCGTACAAGAAAAAGCAGTTTATGCCACATTAAAACGAATTTATGATGCGCTAAAAGATGGTGGTCAACTATTTTTTGATGTGCATTCACTATATAAAATGAATGATATTTTTTTAGATAGTCCATTTACGTATGACGATGGCGACATTAGCTATGTATGGCATACAGAGCCAGGTGATTTTGAGCACTCTGTTATCCATCAAATGACGTTTTTTGTCAGAGATGCTACAAGTGATCTGTATGAACGCATTGACGAGGAGCATATTCAACGTACATTCCCAATTGAGCAATATATGACATGGCTTCATACAATTGGCTTTAAGCATGTGGAGGTAACCGCAGATTTTACAGATGATGCCCCTGAATATGAAAGTGAACGAATTTTTATCCGTGCGGTTAAATAAAAAACAGCTTGTTGGTATATATCCAGCAAGCTGTTTTGTTCTTTATGGCCTAAGAGAAACCGTAAATAGGTGGATAGAAGAGTAAAAGTGATGGATGGAATCCACGAATCAGAGGATAGAACAGTCAAAATAATGGATATAGTTGACAAAATAGGCGTATTAATACTAACTATTAAAGTCTTGGGTCAACAGGGTCGCTTTCAAGTGCTAATGTGCCTAGCACACATTCATGTATGCGGGCGGTTGATTCGCCTCTGACAAAACGCTCAATCCCTTCTAATCCAAGTGCGAATTCACCTAATGCATACCTCATTTTTTTACTTGGGTTGCGTTCCTTAAGTTTTACTAAATTTGAAGTCTGTAAATAATCCATGCCATAGATGATGCGCAAATACTCTCGCCCACGTACTTTAATTGCTGGCTGAATTAATTTGCCTTTATATGTTGTTACAAATAGTTCAGGTTTAATTACAACACCTTCATGACCAGCAGCAGTCATTTCCTCCCACCACGCAATTACCTCCTGTTCAGAGGCTTCATCATGTATAGTTTTATAGTCTGTTTCAATAAAGATTGTAGAATCTTTGGCAAACAATCGATTCATTTCCATATGCCATGTATGTGGTTTGTGGAAAAACGTTTCAGAGCTATGTGCTAATACATGGAAGGGAGCTATTTGAATAGCTGACGTTTCTTGAACCTCCCAGCAGTAGTTTTGATAAACTGTTGAAAATTGTTGTGCATTGTTAAGTAAATATTGATAGTCTTGAAGCCATTCTGATACATTGATTTGTGTTGTATTTTGTAATTTCTCTACAAGCTTCGAACGGTCCATCAGTGCTTGTTCAGCTACATGTGCATATTGCTGATCAATTAGCTGCTGTGCTTTTAAGTTCCAAGGTAGAATCTCTGCATCGAGCAGAACAAAATTCGTATTAAATTGTTCAAAGTAGTTTTTCCCAAGCAGTTCAGAATGAAGCTGTTGAACAACTTTATATTCCATCTCTTTATCAAAAAAGCGTCTGCCTGTTCTAGTAGTCAAAATACCGAGCATTTCCGTATCCATATATTCTTTAGCAACATGTGCATCCTTAAATAATAAAACTACTGCACGACTCCCCATGTGTTTCTTCTCGGCAATCATTGTTTGCACGCCATGTTTTTTATAATAAGCAAATGCTTCAGCAGGATGCTCTAAAGTATTGTCAAGAGCAGAAGTTTGCGGGGTAGGGCTCATAGTTGGTGGTATATAAATAAGCTGCTCTAAGGGTACTGTATAGTGAGAAACACTGTCGATAGCGGCTTTTGCCTGAGCACCACCAATTTGTATTGCGCCCAAGTACGGGGTTTCAACAGCAAATCCCGCTAGAAATGCCGCAATGTTCGGTGGCTCGAATCGTTTTGCTTTTGCTTCGAGTAAGGGGTTATTTTGAGTACCAGCATAGTTTTTATAGGCATTTACAGACATAATGGTTTGTTCAGGATATCGAAATGCGGTTAATTGACCACCAAAAACAACACCCTGATCGATATTCAAAGTATGATTCTGTTTAAGAGGATTGATTTTTGGGTCATGCCCCCAAATAATTAGCTGGGATGTTTGATGCTCAGTAAACCAATCATTACGTATAGGCTTGCCAGAAATACCTAGCTCTTGTACATCTCCATAGCGACAGAAATCTGAAATTCTAGCTGATTGCTTGCCTATATAACGGTCACGGATTCCTGCATGCGTGACAACAGCGGATGCAAGACCTTTATTCATCAGCACATAATGGGCGGGTGCGGATAGTAAACATTTTGCTAGTCGAGCTTTTAAGGCTGCTGTTTCCGCCCCTCCATAGTTATTTTCATAATCCATAAATTCTGCTTCTACCAGCTCATCCCCATGATGCAATGATACATTACGTCCATCTAACCAACGAGCGATTTTCCAGCCATGATTACTATCGGTCATAAAGGCAAGCCCGCGCTCGATATGACGTTCAAAAAAGTCCATGGTTTTGATTGATTTTGGCCCTCTACTCATAATATCGCCCACTGAAACAAAGCGTCGACCTTGTGGGTGAATATAGTAACCCTCCTTATTTACTTCGTATCCTAGCTTTTCAAGTAATTCAAGTAATTCGTCAAAGCAGCCATGAATATCACCAATAATATCAAGCCCTGCATCTACATTTAGATACAAAGGGGACTCTTGTCTAGTTAGCGTTAGCTCCTCTACTTCTTTTACAAAATACGTTTTCAAAAATGACTCTTTTTTTATCAATCGTTTTTCTGATTTCAATAATCGTGCCTGTTGTTTAATACGTTTATTTCCTCTTGGGTCATTACGCATCGTATCACGTAGTAGTAATTCTTCTAGGGGAACATCCAGTACAATCGCACAAACAGGAACATGCAGTTTTTTACCAAGTAAAATGTATTGTTGGCGTTCTTCTGATTTTAGGTGAGTTGCATCGACAAAGGTGCATTTATTTAACGTGCATCTTGCTTCTAAAACGCGCTCCATAACAGCAAATGCTTGCGTTGAGATTGCGAAATATTGTTCATATAAAAGATCTGCTTCTTCCTGTGAATGGCCCTGAAAATTTATATAATTCGAATCTGAAACTAGTGTCCGATATGTATCAGAACTAATGATTTCTGAAGGAGAAAGGATGCCTGTATTTACCCAGTGTTGTAAAAGTGTAGATTTCCCACTATTAGATGGACCAATTAGCAGAACAATCCCTGTGCTTGGTATGGTAATGTTCATATAATCATCTCCTTTTTCCTGAAAATACACATTTGTGTAGGTTGTCCATATAGCTCGTGCTGATCACCAATGCCTGTAAATGAAAGCTCATATTGTCCATGTGTATTCATCGCATGACACCATTTTTGGAATTGATCTCGGGTCCATTCAAATCGGTGGTCATTATGACGCATAACATCCAGTTCATAAACTTTGTTATATTCTGCATTTGGGGTTGTTAGAATTAACGTTAGAGGACTGTAATGAGTTAGCAATAATGCCATAATCTTAGGAAGACGTTCCTCATCAATATGTTCAATGACTTCACATAATACGATGACATCCTTATGCTGTAAACGTGCATCATAATAGAATAAAGAACCCCATGTAGGTGTAGGAGATACATACACTCCCTCTAGCGCTTCAAAACGCTTGAGCGCTTTTTTCATAGCTATTTCACTTGGCTCAACAGCAAGCAGCTCTTCAACGCCTTTCACATAGGCGAGTAAACTTGAAAGCTTGCCCTCACCAGAGCCTAAATCCACAATAGTCGATTTTCGTGGCAGTTGTTTAATCGTTTCCACTATTTTTTCATAACGTAATGTATTTAGAGAAATAGTAGAAGGTTTTGCGGTTGTACTCTTATTATATAGATGTGAGAAGCGAAGCGCTTTTTTATAAATAATTTCTTGCATAGGGTGTGTAGGTAACCAGCCCTCTCCATAGCGATTAAGCTTATCTACCTCTAATTGGTCAATAAAATAGTGCTTGTAATCATCTAACACTGGGATGAGCACAAAAAGATGTTGCAGTGCTTGCTGAAGCGTGATGTCCGCTGATAATTTTAGAAAACGTGCACGTTGCTGATGATGTATAGCTTCAATGCTGACTGTATATCCTAGAGGCTCAAATAGACCCTTTATCTCCTCATTTGTCATTGTGGATGCAATGGGTCCCACTTCAAATTCAAATGCAAATGAATGTAAGACCCATTCCGAATACTCCTCTTTTGGCTTACCATTTAATGCTGTACCTAAAGCAGAGCGGATAAGGGATAAAAAAATACTGCTTGCGGCGAATTCGCGATCATTAATATAGTGTGTTATATCAAGTGCATTGTCATTTTGGACAAGTGCAAGCGGATTTGGTGTAACAAAGATTGTCACAGATAGATTTGTTTCAGTGAGCTCATGATAGACAAGTCGAACTAAATGATCCTTGACTCTTCGTTCGTATAGATTATTAGGATTTTTTGAAAGTAAATAGGAGATAGCTTTCACATTTTCTCCCTTTGCCCGTATTGTTAGTTGCATTGTCATCCTCCATTTCAGTACGCAAAGGTTTGATGTGTCTCTTTAAAAGCATAACATAATTTTGCATAATAATGTCAGAGTCATATAAGGTTCCGATTCAGTCAATCAAAAAGATATATCATTTTATTGTTGAACTATCTTTTCAATACCAGGATGATATTGTAAGATGAAATAGACTCCATATGATTACCTTTTGCAAAAGAAAGGATGTAGAGAATGCTCCAATCTTTATGGCAAAAGTATAAAAAGAGTATGCTGCTCCCCGCCATACTTGTAATCAGTGGACTTTGTTACTTCTTTTTTTCGAGTTCCGACTCTTCATCTCCCCAGAAAGAGCTCGTCGAAACAATCCAACCAATTGAACAGATTGAACAAGATGAACCTGCTAAAGAAGCGGTCATACAGCAGGTATTTGTGGATATAAAGGGTGCTGTTATGTATCCAGGTGTGTATGAGTTACAAGTCGACCAACGTATTATGGATGTAGTGCAGCTGGCAGGTGGCTATACGCAGGAAGCTGATCCCCAACTTATTAACCATGCCCAGAAAGTTCAGGACGAAATGGTCATTTATATCCCTGTTAAGGGTGAAAAGCTAGATGAAATCACGGCTTCCATTCTGTTGATGTCTACTAGTGGAATATCATCCAGTGAAAGTAATCAAAAAAATCAAAAGGTCAATTTAAACAAAGCAGATGAAGCAGCCCTGTCAACTTTATCAGGGATTGGTCCGTCTAAAGCACAAAGTATTATCTCCTATCGTGAGGAGAATGGTAGCTTTACAACCATTGAGGATTTAAAAAAAGTAAGTGGAATTGGTGAAAAAACCTTTGAGAAGCTGAAGGATTCTATTACAGTAAAGTAATAGCTACAAATTTTGTCATATTGACGACTCTTTTCAAAAAGGGCTACACTATAGTAGAAAAGTGATATGATAAAAAGTCAAATTTTAAAGTGATTAACATTAAATTATTTTGGAGGTAGTCATATGGAGCGAATTACTTGGGATCAATTTTTTATGGCACAAAGCCATCTTCTTGCGTTACGTAGTACATGTACAAGACTAGCCGTTGGCGCAACTGTTGTGAGGGATAAACGAATTATTGCTGGAGGCTATAATGGCTCAATTACAGGTGATGAGCATTGTATTGAAAAGGGGTGCTACGTTGTAGACAATCATTGTGTACGTACGGTACATGCTGAGATGAATGCACTTCTACAATGTGCTAAATATGGTACGCCTACGAAGGGTGCAGACCTATATGTGACTCATTTTCCATGTCTCCCATGCACAAAATCTATAATTCAAGCGGGTATTGAGCGTGTGTATTATGCGACGGATTATAAAAATAACCCGTATGCACAGGAGTTATTTGAGAAAGCAGGTGTGGAGGTCGTTCACGTACCTTTTGATGAGCGCAAAATTGATTTTTTAAGCGACGAAAAATTAGCCTTGTACATAGACATGCTAAATGAGCTTCGTGAGAGTGGAATGCCTGCTGAGAAATTGCGCCCATATGAACAGAAGGTGAGTGCATTATTTGGCAAAAATCTTTAAAGCATAAATGGATTCACGTAGCATTAGCTGTACTTGTAGCCTCCATAGCAGCACACAAGTCAGCTTGGCTATTGTCCATTCTCCTACTTATTGTCGTTTGGCTTTACTTGAAAGGTGAACCGCATTTTACCTCAGCTCTGGTAATCGGCATGGGACTGCTTAGCTATCTCTTCCTTGCTACATTTCAACTGACGAAACCCTCCCCGCTGCCGTCAACATTTCAAATTACTTGGACAAGTGAATATAAAATAAATGGTCAAAACCTTCGAGGCTTTGCAAAAACCAAGACAGGTGACAAACTGTATGTAGTGTATACTTTTTCTTCAGAGCAGGAGAAATCTTATTATGAAAAACCCTCATTAACAGGCTACATCTACCTTGTACAGGGCGAATTAGGTACACCCCTTCCACCAGCACATCAATATGCATTTTCGATGGAGAAATACCTACAAAGCAAAGGCGCAATTGGAATAGTTGAGATTTCAGACTGGACGTTTGTAGGAGAGAAAAAATCTATTCAGTCTTTTCTTGCAAAGCAGAGACACACAATAAAAAAACATATTGAGAGAACGTTTCCACAATCGCTCGTTGCAGAGGCCCAGGCACTTCTAATTGGTTTACAGGATCAAGTAGATAACGAGCTTCAACGAGCCTATCAAAAGCTTGGTATTACACATCTTTTTGCGATTTCTGGACTACATGTGGCTCTTGTATCATGGTTGTTTTTTGAAGGTCTCTTACGGATAGGGGTACGAAGGGAAATAGCGACTATAGTGCTTGTCATTATTTTACCTATATACGGGGTATTAGCAGGTGGGGCGCCCTCTGTTTGGCGTGCAGTATCTGTCGTGGAGCTAATTTTACTAATGCGTCATGCTAAGTTGCAGCTACCTATCGATGATGCGCTTGCTTTAAGTTTTATAGGCTTTGTCCTCCTTGAGCCGGGTGTTATTTTTCAAATTGGCTTTCAATTATCCTATTTAGCTGCTAGTAGTCTTATTTATTCTGGTACCATCCTTAGGCAATCAACGACTACGCTGATTCAATCCTTTCTCATTACGCTTGTTTGTCAGCTACTGGTTTATCCATTATTACTACATCATTTTTATGAAATATCTATTTCTTCATTTATTGCAAACATTATTTTCGTTCCACTATTTTCTTTTATTATTTTACCCATTAATATTCTCCTACTTGTACTAACATTTATATCCTTACCTGTCGCAAAACTTTTCTTTGCAATCTATGAGCCACTTCGAGTTTGGCTTACAGAGTTTATCCTTTATAGCCAGCAGTGGCCTTTTCAATTATGGTCACCAGGAAAGCCGTCTTTTTGGCTAAGTTGTGTGGCATTGGGTAGTGTAATAGTGGGCTTATATTTTTTAGAGAAGAAACAATATAGTAAATTTGCAGCTGTGCTTCTGTTACCTGCAATTGCTATTCATCTGTCTCCAATGATGTTTAACGAAACCAAGCTTACATTTTTAAACGTTGGACAAGGGGATTGTACAGTAATTGAATTACCGTTTAGAAGGGCTGTCTATGTCATTGATTCAGGAGGATTACTGCGCTTCGAGCAGGAATCATGGAAGAGAGCAGATAATCCGTTTGAAGTCGGGAGGCAGATTGTTGTACCGTTTTTAAAAGGAAAAGGGATTCGAGATATAGATATTTTTATCGTTACCCATGCAGATGCGGATCATGTAGAGGGGGCTGAGGAGGTTTTACAGGAAATTAATATGCAGGAAATTCATGTTACTCCTGGTTCACTTGCTAAGCCTGTGATGTATGATTTATTAAACGAAGCTAAAAAACGAAAAATTCCAGTAAAAGAAAAAATGCAAGGGACAGCTTGGCAAGCGGGGAATACTAGCTTCCACTATCTCTGGCCACGCGATACTCACTATGAGGGAAATGATGATTCAATTGTTCTGTTCATGCAAAAGGGAAGCTTTCGTGCACTGTTAACGGGTGATTTAGAGGAGTCTGGTGAACATCAACTAATTAATCTATATAAAAGCCAATTAGCGAATATAACGTTACTAAAAGCCGGACATCATGGTAGTAAAACATCCAGTATAGAACAGTTTGTGGAGCTACTGCGACCTGAAATCACTATTTTTAGTGCAGGCCTTCACAATCGATATGGACATCCACATGATGTAGTAATGGAGCGATTTTTCAGCCGAAATCTCCCTACATTGATTACTGGTATAGATGGTACGATTGAAGTGCGCATTCATGGAAGTATATGGTCA
Source organism: Lysinibacillus sp. GW821-FHT14F06 (assembly GCF_058803665.1). Lineage (NCBI taxonomy): Bacteria > Bacillati > Bacillota > Bacilli > Caryophanales > Bacillaceae > Lysinibacillus > Lysinibacillus sp. GW821-FHT14F06. The sequence goes on along the minus strand of NZ_JBXAPF010000003.1, from coordinate 83,292 downwards.
GTGCAAAAGGAAAAAGACCTTGTCCAATGAGCAGGGTCTTTTTCCTTCGTACATTATGTTCGATTATTTAGATACGAATTCTACTACAGTTGCGATGATAAACATTAGTGTAAACACTCCAAATGATACACCGAAACCAACGCCAGAATCGATTGCATCATTGCGGCGACATTGTATGTTTTTTCCTTCAAATGGATTCATTGTTATCCCTCCAATTCTGTTATTTATTATAAGACATCATTTTCATAAAAGCTATATCGAAAAGGATAATTCACGCTATGGCAAGGAATCGACACAATTCAGTCAAAGTCACATAGGGAAAATAAATGATGTATACTAATAGTATTGCTAGATGGAGGGAAAAGTATGATTTCAACGGTTTGGAACAATATCAAAAAAGCACAGCTCTCACCTGTTTATTTACTTGTTGGTGAAGAAAACTATTTTATAGATGAAACGGTTAAACGAATAAAAGAGGCAATGGGGTCAGAAGAAGAGCTAGAATTGTCTACATTTGATTTAGAGGAAGTGCCAGTCGATGCTGTGATGGATGAAGCGGACACCATTCCTTTTTTCTCTGAGCGTAAGCTTATTATAGCCAAAAATGCCTCTTTTTTAAAGGCGACTGAAAAAGGGAAGGAAAAAATCGACCATGACGTTAAGCGATTAGAGGCATGGCTGGCGAATCCCTCTGATTTTTCGATAACTGTATTTATCGCACCCTATGAAAAATTAGACGAACGTAAAAAAGTAACAAAAATGATGAAGGAACATGCACTATTAGTACAAGCTGAGACACCAAAAGAACAGGATTTAGCCGTATGGATTCAAAGTGTTGTTAAAGCAGAGGGCAATAGTATTACACAGAATGCTATTGAGCAGCTTGTAGCGATGGTTGGACCAAATATGCTACAGCTGCAAATGGAAATCGAGAAGCTAAGTCTATATTTAGGTGATGGTGGGGAGATTACAACTTCGTTAGTCGAGGATTTAGTTGCTAAAACATTAGAGCAGGATGCCTTTAAAATGTTAAATGCTTATTTTGCAAATGACTCTGTCGCGGCATTGACTATTTACCATGATTTATTGCGTCAAAAGCAAGAGCCTATCATGCTTGTCGGATTGCTTGCATCAAATGTACGTACGATGTCCAATGTATTTTATTTATTGAAAAAAGGCTACCATCCGCAGCAAATTGCAAAAAATTTAAAGATACATCCATATCGTGTTAAGTTAATGGTTGAGCAGCGTAATCGTCCATCGGAGGAGAGCCTATTGAAAGCGTTGTATCAATTAGCAGAAGTAGATTTACAGTTAAAGTCGACTGGTGGAAATCGTGAGCGTTATTTGGAACTTTTCTTATTGCGTCAACTCTAATATATAATAGAAGAGCTGTCCAGCATTATAATGGACAGCTCTTATTTGTCTTTACAAATAAAAAAGACCAGCTACTCTTATCGAGTATACTGATCCTTTAAACAATTACGCTTTTTTAGCAAGGCGAGACTTTTTACGAGCCGCCGCGTTTTTGTGGATAAGTCCTTTTGAAGCTGCTTTATCTAAAGATTTGTAAGCTGCTTGTAAAAGTTCTTGTGCGTTTTCAGCATTAGCAGCAACAGCGTTTTCAGCTTTTTTCACTGTAGTACGCATTGCAGATTTAGCTTGAGAGTTAGCAACGTTAGCTTTTGCGTTAACTTTTACGCGTTTAATTGCAGATTTAATGTTTGGCATATCTTTCACCTCCTAAAATAGGTACGAGATGATATCTTCTCATTGATTTCTTGTGTCAATACAACAAAAATCATTTTAACAAACGCTTGACCAAATTGCAATAGATTTATGCAAAGAATATTTACTTGACAGTTTGAACAAACTACAGATTGAGGTGAACTGTATGCAAAATTTAAATTGGCAACGTACGGATTTAATCGACGAATCTGAAGAGGTAGTGTTACATCAAACGAAAGAGCAGAAAGAAACACTGGAACAATCGAGTGGCATTCAAATTGAAGATCGGACTGCTGGTCGAGTAAAAATTACTGATGTGTTAGTGAATGCAGAAGGGGAAAAGCAAATTGGTAAAAAGGAAGGTCAATATATTACCCTCTCTGTACCAACCCTGAGGCTAGATGATCACGATGGTTTTGACCAGCTTGAGAATGAGTTGCTTGAGAATTTTCAAAAAATGCATGAAGCAATATCATGGAATAAAGAAGACAAAATTTTAATTATTGGATTGGGTAATCGTACCATTACGCCTGATGCAATAGGGCCATATCTTATTGATCATTTGCATAGCCTTGATGTAATTGATGAAAAATTTGTCATGTATGCCCCTGGTGTAACAGGACAAACAGGCTATGAAACAGGAGAATTTGTAGCCGCTATAGCAGAGCGATTAAAGCCTAAATTAATTATTGTTGTCGATGCATTGGCGACAAGAGCCAGCAATCGATTATGTAAAACAATTCAGTTAACGAATACAGGTATCCATCCAGGCTCTGGCGTAGGAAATCAGCGTAAGGAAATTTCCTATGAAATGCTGGGTATTCCCGTAACAGCAATCGGTATCCCTACAGTTGTGGATGCGCCAGTATTAATTGCAGATGCTGTTGAGCTTATGCTACGTTCAATAGCTGCACGGGTTGCAGAACGGAGTAAGCCGTCATCCAAATTGTCTTTGTCATCTTGGCAGCCAGATATTCATAAAGAATTAGATATGTCTTTAGTAAAACCAATTTTTGGTGAGTGGGCAACTTGGTCAAAAGAGGAGCGTCAACAATTGTTTGAAGAGACGTTTGCAGGCTCACATACACAGCTAATGGTGACGCCAAAGGAAGCAGATTATTGGATAGATAGCTATGCAAAACTCGTTTCATCTATGCTGATGAAATGGGCAAATAAACTCTAATTTTTTTTCGTTCTAAAAGGTGCACCCCCTCCATACGATAAGGGGAGGAGGGTGTGACTTTGCTAAAAAAACTACAGTGGTCATTTGGTTTATTATTGTTCTTCTTCGTATTACCTGTCATTGCTGGGCAACTTCCGTTCAACAAGCAAGCATCGACTCCGATTAAACAACCCGAGGATAAGCAAGTCGTGTTTGCCGCTACGAATTTAGCTGAACAAAGTGCACTAGAGCAAACAGAAGAATCGAATCCTTTTAACGTATTATTATTATTTACGCATTCTCAAGAATCCTATCAACCAATGGTGAAAGCTGTCAGTGGGAAAGCAGAAGTTTATGATGAGAAAACAAATATTTATAATTTACAAGGTGCTATTTCTAAGCATTTTAGTATGAATGGTATTCAAACGGATGTTTTAGATGTTGATGTTATGAAGGTAATGAAGCTTGAGGGGAAAACTTTTCCAGATGCTTATAATACGGTGCGACCTTATTTATCTAAACGTTTGCAAGAGCAAACCTATGATTTAGTTATTGATTTGCATCGAGATTCTGCTAAGAAAAATGCTACAACGATTACACACAACAATGAGTCCTATGCTCGAATTGCCATTGTTGTAGGAGCTGAGCATAAAAATTATAGATGGAATACTGCTTATGCAGAAAGCTTATCGGCTGCTATGAATGAAATTGTGCCGAAAATCTCTAGAGGTGTGATCTCTAAAAGCGGTGACAATGTAGATGGACGCTATAATCAGGATTTAACGAAAGAAATGATTTTAATTGAACTAGGTGGAATAGATAATACAGAAGATGAATTGAATCGTACAATTGCGATAATTGGGAAAGCCATTGCCAAATCCTTTATTACAGAAAACCAAGATTCATAAAGCATAATGAAATTGCCTTCTTTTTGCAAATTAAAAGAAGGCAAAATCATGTTTTGGACAAAGTATGAAAAATGAACGTATCTTAGCAAAATTACCAAAAATTTATTTAGAAAAACATAATGAAAAGCCTTTAAATTGTTTATTGCTTGTCTTATAATTTTCGAGTTAGCTAAAGATTTGAGTTGAAAATTATGGCATATGCACTGGGCGATTACGTTTTTGAAGCATCTACCATTAATGGAGATGCTTTTTTGAATGAACATACATATAATTTTTTTTTTGCACAAAAAGACGAATTTAAATTTTACGAAGATAGCACTTATTATTAACTTTTTAAGTGCCTTATTCGTCATTATATAAGTGAACATACAAAAGGAGACGATGTTTGGCTTTATTATTTTTTTACATTAAACATGGTGAAAAGGTTTATAAATTATTGGGAGAAGGAATTTTATGTCAGGCAAGTCATTCAATCATCGTTATATCCCTGGACTCGATGGGATTAGAGCATTAGCAGTATTAGCTGTTATAGCTTATCATTTCAATTTCAGATGGGTCAGTGGGGGATTTTTAGGAGTCGATATCTTTTTTGTTTTATCAGGGTATTTAATTACCTCAACTATTTTACCTTTAAAAGGAAGTCAGTTGTCTGTTGGATTGAAGAAATTCTGGTTAGGACGATTTAGACGCTTACTGCCAGCTGCCTATGTCATGATTATTGTAACATTTGCATGGGCGACTCTATTTCATAAGGAGCTACTTCATACACTACGTGGTGATGCGATTTCCTCTATTTTTTATTCAAGTAATTGGTGGTTTATTTTTCACAAACTCTCCTATTTTGATAGTTTTGGTTCCCCTTCGCCATTAAAGAATTTATGGTCGTTAGCCATTGAGGAACAATTTTATTTATTATGGCCAGTTCTTTTAATGCTCGGACTTCTGATTGCCAAAAAGCAAAATAAGCTCGCTATTTTTGTTTTTCTGGGGGCACTTGGTTCTGCAGTGCTAATGGCTATACTATATCAACCAGGAGCAGATCCCAGTCGTGTCTATTATGGAACAGATACGCGTTCTTTTGAATTACTAATAGGTTGCTGGTTGGCTCTTATCTGGCCGATGAAAAGACTTTCAACACAAAAAATCTCTACTAATCATGTCTATCAGTTAAATATTGTAAGCTTAGTAGCTTTTAGTATTTTCATTATCGGTATTTTGTTGGTGGATGAATATCAATCTTTCCTATATCGAGGAGGGATGTTTGTATTTTGCTTAAATGCAGCCATCTTAATAGGCTGCATATGTCACCCAGTTAGCTTTTTAGGAAAAATACTTTCTTGGAAACCTTTGCGTTGGATTGGTTCAAGATCATATGGGATTTATCTATGGCATTATCCAATTATTGTTTTAGGTACTCCAGTACACGAAATAGGCAATCCAGCTTATTGGCGAGTTGCTTTACAGCTGATGCTTATCTTTACAATTGCAGAACTATCCTATCGTTTTATTGAAATGCCGATTCGTAAGGATGGGTTCCGCTGTTATTTTAGACAGTATTTTATATTCAATAAACACAAATGGGGAAGCTTCACGCTTGCTAGAAAAATTTCAACCACGCTCATTCCACTTTTCCTTCTAGTATTTTTTACTGGAATGACAGGGGTTGTAGGTGAAGAGAAAATAGAATCTATTGAGTCACGGCCTACGAATATTAAAATAGATGGTGGAACACAGCAGCCTTCAACCAATCATGATTCCGAAAAGGAGCAGGAAACATCTCAGCAGGAGTCATTAATTGATGAAGAAGAGAATGTTGATTCAAATACGGATCAATATGCAGTAGAGCCTGAGCAGGAGGAAAATGAGACAGAAGTTCATGAATCGTATAATGGAATATTGGCCATTGGCGATTCAGTAATGATAGATATTGCTAAGAGCTTACATAACATCTATCCTAGCATTACCATAGATGCAAAAATTGGTCGCCAATTTTCACAAGCCGTTAAATTAGCTCCTAATTATGCTAGCTTTAATCAACCAGATAAAGCAGTCATCATTCAGCTCGGAACAAACGGCTACTTTACCAATGCTCAAATTGATACCTTATTAAAGGCTTTTTCTAATGCTGATATTTATCTAGTGAATACGCGTGTACCACGTTCCTGGGAGGGGAAAGTAAATCAAGCATTACAACAGAAAGCGCAGGAATATGATAATATTACTTTAATTGATTGGTATGATAGTGCGATCAACCATCCTGAGTTTTTCGCCCCAGACGGCGTCCATTTAGAGCAAAAGGGGATTGCTTCTTTAACAAATCTAATTCAACAAGCTATAAATCCTGTCCATTGATGTAACGAATAGCCAATTTATGGTAGATGGCTATTTTTATGTGAGAAAAAATTTTAAAAAAAATTTAGTTTAGGTGAAACCTTTTTTATGACTGTTCGTATTACTACTATACATTTTTAATTAATTGCATTAAAAAAGGAGAAATACATTTTTGAATCATTGAACAAAACAATTACTTTTTGTGATTTATCTAATTACGATTGCTGATGCATATTACTCAACGTTATTTATTGAACCAAAAGCGCCACCACAGCACCAGACGATTAAAGCAGCTGGAATGACGACCATTCAAGTGCGGTAGCAAACCTTATAAAAATAAACGAACAGCAAGAAGCTTGAAGACTACGGTGCTTCAGCCTATTAAGCTATTTCTACAGAGCACTAAGAATATCAAAGAAAAAGCCCATCATTATAAAGCTTTAATGGTTAGATTAAGTGATAGACACAGAAAAACGAGAGAATCACCGTTTATCATGTATCATAATCACCGTTTACGTTGCTGAAAACAGATGAAACAAAAAGCTGCAATTAACCCTGCAGCTTTTTTATTTTGTGTAATATAGTAAATGAGGCTAGCTTAGTTCGAATATTTCCAATGCCAATGCTCTGTAAAAGTATTAATAAGCTGAAGTTCCGAACTATAAATTCGATTTCCTGGTAGTATTTCAGCTATAGTAATGGCAATGTTAATAAGATGATGCTAAGCTTATCACATATTTGGCTTGTATTTGCTGTATACACGGTTCTAAAAATTTAATTGAACCGTTTTATCAATCTAAATTTTGAAGCTCCTAATGACCTATATACGGCTTTAAATGCAATCGATTAATATATTCTCCTTGGAGATGGACTTGTTCCTTTTATTTTTTATAATTCCATTTAAATTATCTAGCTATTGTGTGACAGTTAGATTATCAATTTCTATATTTTTTGTTTTACCACGCAGCGTTGAAGACCTTACTTTCACTATGGCTTTCAATGCTGCTTTTAGTGAGAAAGTAATATGGACACTAGATGCTTACTTTCTCTTTTAAAGCTTACTATATCTAAAAAATATACTTCTTTTTTATTTAACTATTTTGAAAAATAGAAATATATGCTAAACTTAACAGTAAGTGAATAAGAATTGCAGATTAAAGGTGCTCTTTTAAGAGCTTAATAGGGAATTCGGTACAAAGCCGAAGCTGTTTCCGCAACTGTAAGTGTAGATGACTACAGAAAATACCACTGTCAAACGAGGAAAAATGCCTCCAGTAGATGGGAAGGTTCTGAATAGGATACACGAGCCAGGAGACCTGCCTTTATTCCATCGTATTAACTCTCTTCGGAAGCTAGGAGAACTTACGGCAAATAGACGGACAGGCAAACTACGTTTTAGCGCCTTTTTTCTGTTTTCCATTAGATTAGATGCTTCCCCTTTTTGGAGAAGCATCTTTTTATTTTCGAGTTAATTGCAAGAACATTCACGAAATAATAAAAATAGGAGGTTTTACAAATGGTTCATTTCAAAAAATGGTGGCAATTCGCGTTAGTCCTGCTTTTAGCATTTTCGCTCGTGTCACCAACAGCAAGTGCAGCATTATTACAGCCCGTAAGTCAGGAAGCACAAACAGCAGATTTTGATGTTCAGTTATCAGCGACTGGTTTATGCGGTACTGGTTCATGTGATGAAATTTTAGCAGGAACAACTGTGAATGTTCAAGAAGGAACAACAGCGCTAGAGCTTGTAGAGCAAGTATTTGATGCTGAGGGTATTCCTTATGTAGTGGTTTCTACTCAATATGGTCCATATCTTCAATCAATTGATGGACGTGCTGCGGGCAGCTTAAATGGTTGGGATGGCTGGGTATACACTGTAAATGGTGTTAGTCCTAACTATGGATTAGCTGAGTATCAATTAGAGGCTGATGATGTCGTTCATATTTATTACACTACATGGGCTAAATTAGAAACGGCAAGTGCAATTGCTGTAAATGATAACAATCCATCCGTTACGGTAAATTTAACTGGTGATTTATTTATAACACCAGATGCCTCTAATTTAGCAAACTGGACAATTAACACAGGGACAACAGCATTAACAGCTCAGTCGATTACTGTGAATACAAACCAACAAGCTGTTATTACATTTGCGGGTCAGGCACAAGCAGGTACTATTACCATTACAGCCTCTGCCAATGCTTTATTCGGTAGCTCAGCAAGTGAGCCAGTTGAAGTGAAAGTACAATAGCTAGATAAATTGATACTGACGAGATGAATTAATTCAGCTTGTCAGTATTTCATTATGTATAAAGGAAGTGAGTTTTTCTATGACTATATGGAAAAAACAGCTACATATAGCAGTTATTTTTATTTTAATTGTATCGCTATTTTCTCCAGTCACTGCAATTAAGGCACAGCATTTTGAAGGGGATTTACTCGATCCTCCTACAGACATAAATGGTATTGAACCTGATGATTCAGAAAAGCAGGATAATGCTCTAGGGTTGGATAATGAAAAAGAAGAAGGGGATTCAACAGAACAGGAAAATGCACTGCAATCTGATGATGAAGCTGAATTAGATGATCTTACACATTTAGGGGATACGACGGAGGTAGCTCCTAACGTAGAAGTTGCGCCCTTTGCCATTAGCGATATTCAGCTAAATACGGAGGAACCTTTACTATTATTAGCGGGAGAAACATTTCAACTTACTGCTACTAACTCAACAACAGGTGATAGTGCCACAGTCACATGGTCTTCAAGTGACTCAGGAATTGCAACCGTTGACACTAGTGGGAACGTAATAGCTCAGACAATCGGAGAGACAGTCATTACCGCTCAATTAGATAGTGGAACTAAAGCAGTTAAAGTATATGTTATTTCACCAGAAGCTCGAGAGGCAATAGATTTTATTATTGCTCTACCTACAATCGAAAGAGCCGATGAAGCAACATATCAGCTACTACAGCAAGCACGAGTACTAGATAGTAAAGTAAAAGCACCTGCTCGTACTCTTTTAATATCCGATAATAAACTACCTTATTTTCTCCAGTTACTAGAAAAGGAAATTGCATATTTTAGATACTATATGCAAGACCCTAACAACGCTATACCTGCACCTGAAGGGATTATTTCTTTAAGTGATGAATGGGATAAGAAGTTAGATACAGTTCGTGAAAAATATAATTCTCTGATTAAAACATCTGGTTATCGAGATCTAAAAAAAGTAACAGATCCTGCAGATATACTAGCATTTAATCAAGAACTTGCAGCAAAAGAAATTAAATATGTATTTCTTGTTATCGATGCGCTTCCTAAAATAGATGATTTAACAATTGATTCAGCAATAAAAGAGCAACTCGATCATGCAAGAAAAAAATATGCAGCTATACCAACAGCAGAACAAAAAAAAGTAGCAAATAAGGGTGACCTTTTTGCAAAAGAAGTTCGGTATGTTGAACTGTTAATTGATGCTATTAATATAAATAGCCCACTAGCGGAAGAACAATTAAAAACTGCAAAAGAAGCTTTGAAAAAGTTAGCTAACCCAAACAATATACCTGGTGGCTCCAAAGGGGTATCAAACTATAACGACCTCCTTGAAAAGGAGAAAATGATTAATGCAGAGGATGATATTAAACAAGTTATCGAAAAAATTGGTGTACTTCCTACTGTAGAAGCACTTATTTGGGCTGATCATTTAAAAGTTCTTGAAGCACAGCAAGCTTATGATAAGTTATTACCTGCACATCAAAGCAGGGTAACAAATTACACGCATCTAGAGGCTTTACAAAAGCGCTTAGTTGAACTACAACCGACAACAGTTGAAATATACAATGCTGTCGCTAACTACTTAACGAAAGGTTCATATGAGCCCGTTTATGGGTCTGAATGGACTATATTAACATTAGCTCGTGGTGATAATACTGCCAAATATGCAACTTATTATGATAAATATTATCGCAATCTCGTTAATCATGTAAAAGCAACAAATGGGGAAATAGGCACTCAAGCAACGGACTGGGCTCGAGTTATAATAGCTCTCACAGCAATTGGGAAAGATCCGAGAGATGTAGCTGGCTACAATCTAGTTGAAAAGTTATCAGATTTGAGTTTTGCTACAAGCCCTGGTGTCAATTCGTCTATCTTTTCATTAATTGCACTGGATACTTGGGGATTTGAATTACCTAAAACGGCGACAACAACGCGTGATAAACTAATTCAAAATATTTTATCAAAGGAAATAAAGAATGGTGGCGGATTTGCATGGAGCGGTACTGATCCTGATCCTGATATGACAGGGATGGTACTGCAAGCATTAGCACCATATCAAAGTAATACACAAGTAAAGGCTGTCACTGATCGCTCAATCGCTAAATTAGTAGCCATCCAATCAGCTAAAGGTGGCTATATTTCGACAGCGGGTAGCCCAGAAGCTGCTGAAAGCGCTGCCCAAGTTATAACCGCACTTGCCAGCTTAGGCATTGATGCAAATAAAGATAAACGATTCGATAAAGTCATTGCTAATATTATGACATTTAGCTCTGGTGACGGTGGCTTTAAACATGTTCAAAGCCAAACAAAAGCAGATGGTATGGCGACAGTTCAAGTTGGCTATACACTAGCAGCTTACAACCGTCTTTTAAGCGGACAAACACCGCTCTATAATATGTCAGACACGAAAAACAAGCCGACTAAGCCTAGTGGCGAGGACGGTAGTGATGGTGAGGAGCCTTCTTCTCCTGGTAACAATGGCAATCAGCCTTCTATTCCTGCTGAAAAAGAGGAAATTGGCTATACAACATTCTCCATTCGAATTTCGTCTTCTGAAGTGCCGTTAAATACAACAACAACAAAATTATTTGCTGGTGAAACTGTTTTTGATGTTTTACAACGAGTAACAACAGAAAACGGTGTTGCACTAAGCTATCGTCAAACAGAATACGGAACATATATTGACGGAATTGCTGGTGTTTATGAATTTGATCGTGGGCCTTTAAGCGGTTGGATGTACCGTGTAAATGGCGTATTCCCTTCATATTCGGCTGCGAATTACACATTGTCTCCAAACGACTCCGTTGAATGGATATACACGCTTGATTTAGGAAAAGATATTGGCGGTTATGTTGAAGATGTAGAGAAAACTCCTGAAAAGGGCAAAGACCCCTTAGATGAAAAAAATAAAGAAGAAGAAAAAGAAAACACGGTCAAGGAAGAAAATAAAGACGATAAAGTTATCGAAGAAAACGAAGTAAATTCTGAAAATGGTAAAACTGAGATAGCATTGACACTTGAAGATATACAAAAGCATCTTGAAAATCAAAGTAAAACAATTGTTGTTCAAGATGAAAACGGCAATAAAATAGACATTCCAATATCTGCTCTGTCGGACGTTGAACTTGCAAAAAATGAAAAAATTATTGCCTCTATTACAACACATGCTGAAGGTAATCGATTTACTGTTAGCTTTGCAATTGAAGCAGCTAACGGTAGATTTAAACCACTTTCCATACAGCAGGATTACTTAAAGGTTACTTTAGCGGCTTTCGAAGTAAAACCTAACACTGTGGTTATTCAGCTTGTTGGTGATGAATACAAGCCAGTACCACATAAAATTGTGAACGGCAAAATAGTTCTATTCTTAAAAGGAAGCGGCACATTCATAGTAACTGAAAGAACAGTCACATTTAATGATATAGCACATTTAGCAAATAAAGAGGAAATTGAGTTTTTAGCGAGCCGCACTGTAATTCAAGGCACAACCTCAGAAACCTTTGAGCCAAATAAACCAATTACTCGTGGACAATTTGCGGTATTAATTAGCCGTGCACTTGGATTACAAGCAACAGGCGAAAATCCGTTCAATGATACTGAAGGCAAATGGTATGCGGCAGAGATCCAAGCTCTGTACGAAGCTGGTATTACGAAGGGTACCACCGCTTCAACATTTAATCCTGATGCACCAATTACACGTCAGCAAGGCGCAGCATTTATGGCACGCATTTTAGAATATTTAAATACTGATGTAAAAGCAACTGGCAAGGTTAACTTCAATGATGCTAATAATATTAGTGCTGAATATTTACCTTATATTGAGCTATTAAATAGTCTTGATATTATGACTGGAAAGCCAAATGGTTCATTTGATCCACATGCTTCGTTAACGCGTGGGCAAACAGCGAAAATTTTAAAACGTACGTTAAATATCGCAGACATTATGTAACTTTTCGAACTAACCTAAATGCTTAATGTATTTGGGTTAGTAGCTTTTTATAGAATGGAGGTTGTTCGAATGAAACAAAGATTATCAATGCTTATCATGCTACTTGCGTTGTTGTTTATTGCGGCTCCAGTTTCTGCACAGCAAGTATCTACTGTTGATGCCTATCATACAACAGGGCAGTTTTTAGTAAATAAAGCTCCGAATCCCTCTTTTGGTGATGAGTGGTTTATTATTGCACTTGCACGTGGTGAATACAATGTTCCGAATGGCTATTACGATAAATATTATGAAAATGTCGTGAAGCATGTACAATCAGTAAAAGGTGAATTACACAAACGTAAATATACTGAATACTCACGTTTAATTATTGCGCTCACTGCTATCGGAAAAGACCCTACAAATGTAGGTGGCTACAATATAGTCGATAAATTAAGCAACTTTGACAATGTAGTATGGCAAGGGCCGAATGGTGCTTATTTCGCATTAATTGCTTTAGATACTTGGAGCTTTGAGCTTCCTAAAACAGCCACAACGACACGTGAAAAGCTTATTCAGCACATACTAGCAAAGCAATTGCCTGACGGTGGATGGGATTTATCAGGAGAGAAAGCTGATCCCGATATGACAGCAATGGCTATTCAAGCTCTTTCAACTTATAAAGATAGAACGGACGTAAAGGCATCTATTAATAAAGCACTTAAAACACTAGAAAACTTGCAAGGAGCTAATGGTAGTTACAGAAGCTGGGGAACAACAAACCTAGAAAGTGTTGCACAAGTTATTACAGCACTTACTAGCTTAAATATTGATATCAACAAAGATCAGCGTTTTAATAAGTTATTTGAAAGCTTTTTCACCTTCTATAATGCAAAAGATGGCGGCTTCAAGCATGTATTAAGTGAATCTGTAGCTAACGGCATGGCAACAGAGCAGGCTTCTTATACATTAGTAGCGTATAACCGACTGCTTGCGGGCAAAACAAAGCTATATGATACATCAGATAAAAAGCCAAACAATAAGCCATCAAAACCAGCTCAGCCAAATCAATCTACAGTTCCTCCTGCTAAAGTGAGCTTTAAGGATATTCAATCTCATTGGGCAAGGTCTGATATTGAAGCTGCAGTAGTTAAAGGATTATTAAAGGGCTTTGAGGACAATACATTTAAGCCAGATAACAATTTAACGCGTGTACAGGCTGTATCGATTTTAGTGCGTTCTCTTCATTTAACAAGTTCCGGAAATACACCTTTTACGGACATCAACTCATATAAAGAGGAAACTAAACGAGAAATTGCCGCTGCTTACGATGCTAATATATTAATGGTAAAGTCTAATAAATTTTTACCCTCCTCACCTATTTCGCGTGAGGAATTAGCAGTTATGCTAGCTAATGCCTATTCACATAAAACAGGTAAGCCTTATACATCAAAAACGATTGCACCCTTGAATGATATTGCGAAGCTTTCAAAGGAATCTCAGCAAGCAATTACTTTCTTATATGATTTTGAAATTGCCCAGGGCTCAAACGGCTCGTTTAATCCTACTAATTTTATAACACGTGCACATGCAGCTAAAATGTATGTCAACTTCTTAAAGGTAGTTGAGGAATAATATGAAAAAAAGTTTACACATCTTAGTAATATCGCTACTAGCTATATTTTTATCAGCATGTAATATTCAAACAGTTGAGAAATTCGAGCAGATGCAGGAGCAAGAACGAAGTGTTAACCCTCAACCTACTACTGAGCAAGAACAAACCTCCTTAGTAGATAATGAGACTGCTGAGGACAAGCAGCAATTACAGGAGACAGAGGGAGAGGACAAGGACCTACTCAAGGAAAATGACAAAGAACTCCAGCAAACAGAAGAGCAAAAAGCACAGCAAGAAGCAAATGAAGTAAAGCAAAAACCAAAACAAGAAGATGAGAAAAAACAAGAAGTTACAAAATCACCCAGTTCAAAAACTGAACAAACAACGACTAAACAAGCTGATGATAAACAAAAAACAAACACAATTACGCCAACAACAGAAAAACAGCAACAGCCAGCACCTCAAAAACGTACTGTAACAATTGCGATTCGTGTTGATACATTACTAAAACATTGGGATAAGCTAGACCCTTCCTTACAAAGTGAGAAATATGTACCCAAGAACGGGGTCATTTTAAAGGCAACAAAATACGAGCTGCTATCAGAGAAGGAAACTGTTTGGGATGTGCTGCAGCGTGCAACAAAGGAGCATAAAATTCAAATGGAATACCAAGGCGCCAACGAAAATATTTATAACAGTGTTTATATAGAGGGTATTAATCATTTGTATGAATTTAGTGCTGGTGAATTAAGTGGCTGGATGTATAAAGTAAACGGGGTTTATCCGAATTATGGCTGTAGCCAATATGTATTAAAAGATGGCGATGTCATTGAATGGAACTATACAGTCGATTTAGGTCGCGATTTAGGACATTATTGGGATGGTAATGAATGAAGTCATTTGAAACATTTCACCCTATCGTCCTTTTTTCTTTTTTTGTCGCTGCTATCGGCTTATCCATGTTTTTTATGCACCCAGTCTATTTAGTTATTACCATTTTTTCAGCGATAAGCTTAAATATAGCCTTACGCAGACAGCCTTTTTTAAAGGACTGGAAGCTATATGTACCTCTGTTTTTCTTAATGGCGATTATTAATCCAATGATTAGTCATAATGGGCAGCTTGTATTGCTTTATATAAATGGCAATGCACTTACTGTAGAGGCAATTATGTATGGAATCGCAATTGCCACAATGATTGTCGCTATTATGCTATGGTTTAGCTGCTATAATGTCATGATGACATCAGATAAGTTTATTTATTTGTTTGGGAAAGTGTCACCAGCATTATCGCTAACATTGTCGATTTCATTGCGTTTAGTTCCGCGTTTTAAGCATCAGCTAGCGCAAATTGTCCAAGCACAAAAGGTAATCGGCATGGATTATACAGCTGGCTCATTATGGCATCGTATCAAATGTACAGTGCGTATTTTATCTATTTTGATTACTTGGGCATTGGATAATGCCATTGATACGGCTGATTCTATGAAAGCTCGTGGCTATGGTGTCAAAAAGCGAACCGCCTTTTCACTTTTTATTTTTGAGCGTCGGGACGGCTACATTTTGGCAATCATTATCTTGCTTTTTCTTAGCAATTTAGCTGCAAGTGTAATTGGCACAACAGCATTTTATTTTTATCCAACTTTCGGAGTGATTAAATGGGATATCGTAAGTATTCTATTTTATAGTAGCTATTTCATTCTACTCTCTATTCCATTAGCAATCGAAATCAGGGGGGCATTAAAATGGCGATCGTTAAAATCAACAATGTAAGCTTTACTTATCCTAACGAAGCAAATCCAATATTAAAAAATATTAATCTCACTATTCATCAAGGTGAGTTTATAGTACTAATAGGACAATCAGGCTGTGGGAAAAGTACATTACTGCGCCATTTCAAGCGAGAATTGCGCCCACATGGAGAGATGACAGGTACTATTTTCTACAAAGACTGTGACTTAGAGCAGCTAAATGCTGAAGTGGCTGCGGCAGACATTGGTTATGTATTTCAAAATCCTGATAACCAAATTGTTACAGATAAAGTATGGCATGAGCTTGCTTTTGGACTAGAAAGCCTAGGGATTGATTCACCAACCATACGACGCAGAGTAGCCGAAATGGCCAATTTCTTCGGCATTCAAAAATGGTTTCATCATAAAACAACCGAGCTTTCTGGCGGACAAAAGCAATTATTAAATTTAGCATCTATTATGGTGATGCAGCCAAAATTGCTGTTGCTAGATGAGCCAACATCGCAATTAGATCCAATAGCGGCATTGGAGTTCATTCAAACACTGCATCGTTTAAATAAAGAACTAGGCATTACGATTATTTTAATTGAGCATCGACTCGAGGAAGTGCTCACACTCGCAGATCGTGTATTTATTATGGAGGAGGGTAGTATTTTATTTGATGGTCCGCCTAAGGAAACTTTAAAGGCTTTACCAGAAAATCACGCCATGATTACAGCACTACCAACAACTACGAAAATTTTCCATCTGCTGAACGGTATAGGGCCTGTTCCTCTTACTATTCGTGAGGGACAACGCTGGCTAAGAAATCAGCGATATACCTTTTCTTCTTCGCACACAATTCCTACAATATCCCAAACTAAAACAGATATTGTATTAGAGGCAAAGGATATAGCTTTTCGTTACGAAAAGAACGGCATGGATATTGTCCATCATTTTAATTTGCAGGTGAAGGAGCAGGAATTTATAACGATAATCGGGGGAAATGGCACTGGAAAATCCACAGTTCTTGCTATTTTATCTGGGTTACAAAAGCCTTATCATGGCAAGGTATTTTTATTCAATAAGGCAATAAAAAGCTACAGTAGTAAACAATTATACCAACAATATTTAACCTTATTACCGCAGAATCCGAAAACATTATTTGTACAAAAAACGGTGCATCAAGAGCTAGATGACATGGCTCATTTACATAAGGTGTCAGAAGCAAAAATTCAAGAAACTGTTCAATTGTTTAATTTAACTCATTTATTAAATCGACATCCGTATGATTTAAGTGGGGGTGAGCAGCAAAAGCTAGCACTCGCAAAGCTTTTAATAATAGAACCTAAAATTTTGCTGCTAGATGAGCCGACAAAAGGTCTTGATGCACATGCAAAAGAAGAACTCGGAGCAATATTAAAAGATTTACAAGTAAAAGGCATGACAATCATTATGGTGACACATGATATTGAATTTTCTGCACAATACAGCAATAGATGTGCTCTGTTTTTTGATGGTAGTATCGTCTCTGAGGGAGAGCCTCGAGCATTTTATAGTGGAAACAATTTTTATACAACTGCTGCACATCGAATATCAAGAGATCTATTAAGCAATGCCATTACATGTGAGGATGTAGTATCACTATGCAAAGAAACATTCGTTTAATTATGTCACTCATTGTTATCCTAGTTTTAATTCCACTTACTTTATATGCGGGTATTACAGTATTTGCTGACCGCAAATATTATTTTATTTCAATTGTCGTCATGATTTTAGCGTGTGTCCCATTCTTCCTATCATTTGAGCGTAGGAAGCCACAGCCACGTGAAATTTTAGTGATAGCAGTGATGTCAGCTATTTCAGTGGCAGGTCGTGCCTTATTTGTTGTTACGCCTGGCTTTAAGCCAGTAGCAGCTATTACGGCTATTACAGGGTTTTCACTTGGCGCGGAAGCAGGATTTTTAACAGGGGCAATGTCTGCATTAGTTTCGAATATGTTTTTTGGACAAGGTCCTTGGACACCGTTTCAAATGTTTATGTGGGGAATGATAGGTTTTATTGCGGGCTTGTTAGGTAAAACAGGGATGATGCATAAAAAAATCCCCCTTATTGTATTTGGTATTTTTGCAGGGATCTTCTTCTCGTTTGGTATGGACATTTGGGGAACAATATCCATGTATGGTGTTTTCAGCTGGGAAGCCTACGCACTGGCACTAACTTCAGCAGTGCCCTTTATGATAATCTACGCTATTTCTAATGTAATTTTTCTACTATTTCTTGCTAAACCGATTAGAGAAAAGCTAGATCGAATAAAAAATAAATATGGGATATTACAATAGACCTTTGTAGACAAAAGCTGATTATCTTAGTTACAAAAAAGTAGTTAAAATCTTTGTAAAATATTTATCTTACTTAATTAAACTAAATTTGACAATAGTTGGTTTTTGGATTAATATAATTGAAAATTTAAACTTAAATACTTTGAGTGGAAATAGTAAGGGTTCGTTACTTTGTAGAGAGCTGCTGTATGCTGAAAAGCAGTAGGTATATCCCTGAACTCATCCATGAGTAGTTGTACCGAAATAACATTAGGTATAAACGGCAGCTACCGTTATAGCTTCAAGTGAGCCTTTAAAAGCTAATTAGAGTGGTACCGCGAATATACTTCGTCTCTTATTTGAGACGGAGTTTTTTTATTTATAAGGAGTAATGGAAACAACATGGCAAAGAGAAGATGTTACACAACATTATTTAGAGCAAGTAAGAGGAGATATTCCATTTGGAGCGGAACAAGCTGGTTTAATGTTACAGATTGTTGATCACTTCGTAAAAGAGCCTAAAACGATAATGGATTTAGGATGCGGAAATGGTCTTTTAGCAAAAATATTACTTCGTACGTACTCTATTGCAAATGTAATTTGTATTGATCATTCTGCACCAATGATTGAACAGGCAAAAATAAACATGGCTTCTTATCAAAAACGTTGTGAGCTCCATGTAGGTGATTTTAGTCAACAAATTGACGTTATGCAGAAGCAAATAGTGTAGATGTTATTGTTTCTGGCTATGCTATTCACCACTTACCTCATAATATGAAAAAAGCATTATATACTGACATTTATAAGTTACTAAAACCAAGTGGTATTTTTATAAATATTGAACATACTGCTTCAGTAACAGAAGAACTTGAAAAACTGCACGATAAGCTATTTATTGATCATTTAACAGCCTTTAATAAAGGAGATAGAGAATGAAATAGCTTTTGAATATTATAGTCGCCCTGATAAAGTGGATAATATTTTAGAACGTGTTGATACTCAAGTGAACTGGTTAAGAGAAATTGGTTTTAAACACTCAGATTGTTATTTCAAATGGATGGAACTCGCTATATTTGGTGGAGTAAAATAATTAACTTTTGGTGTACGTAACTAGAAGTAGCTGACTCACGAAATATATTAAAAAAACTAATTCCATAATCGAATTTAACACAGCTATATATCGCATCTCTACAAAAAAGCATCCGCTCCAGTTGAGTAGATGCTTTTTATGTGGATATACTTTGTTTTTTATAACTAAAATTTTTTGATATTTGCAAAGGCAGTTAAAGACGGCATCATTCAGGAATCTCATTTGAAGGATTTACAGAATGGGAATAACCTTAAAAAAATCCAGTCCCTTTATTAAGAATAGGCTTAAGCTGTTTATATTATATTATCATAATGACATCCCTTTCTTGTAATTTTAACCACTAGCTCCGCCCTAGATTAACTATGACAAAAATTCATCCAAACTGATTTTATACATTTCATAGTCTGCTTCAATTCTTTTTAATTCATCTTCAACTCCCGCAGCACCTAACTCAATCCCCTTATATATTAGTAAAGGCGTTGCATCCAAATGGGATTTCGCTTGTGAATAGTCGCAGGACAATGTTTTTTTGATAAACAACAATGTTTTTATCCTATCTTTACCTTCTCCTGTAATCAATATTTTATAGTAATCGTACTTGATATCTTCAGCTTTTTCGGAATCATTGAAACTAGGAGGTATTAAGGCACTATAAAGAAAATCAACAAGATCATCAAAAGCAATTGAAAAATCCCAAGTACCAGTACCGTGCTCAGCAGTAAAAATAACGGTATCTCCTCTTGTAAGATCAATGCAATAAGGGTCACCTTCATCTGAAGCTATAACTAAATAATTGTCCGGCCAATTTGAAATATCTTCATTCGTAACTGGATTATAGTTGTAACCCCATTGACCTTCCAGTATGTCTTTAGCACCATAAATATCAAGATTAATATACTCATCCGTACTCCAAGAAACCGCTTCTGGAGCATAGTACTTTAAAAAATACAAATATTCATCGGGTAATTGCCAGTTTTCAGAAGCATTTTGTATAGCTTGTTCTTCTGCCTCGTTCTTAAGATACATAGGGTATTTGCTATAAAATTCAGGATCTTGTCTCTGAATCTTTTCTAAAGCAACCTGCATCTTCTGTACAACGATATCTATTTCCATAAATTTATTCTGCAAATTTAATCACCACTTTTATTTAATCAATTTATTTGTTCAAAGAATTTGCTATGAAGCAACTTCCGTTTACTTCCACCTTTACATTGTTATAAAAACGCCTTTTATATTTTGTACTATCTCCCACATCTATAATATTGAAGTTTGCTAGAAATATCAAAAGAGCAGTATTTGCAGGGACGTATAACAAGGCTGTAGAGCGTTTAAATAGTAAGTCGTTTAATTCATCAACTGTGGAGGACAAAGCGCACAGAGAGCATCCAGTGCCTTTCTATAATTGGTTAAATGAGCGTGATAACCTCTCACAATCAATAGTTTGGTGAACCATCGTTAGATAATTGGCTGGAGTGGTAAATGGAAATAGATATCCAAATGAAAGTCTTATGAGGTACTATTAAATTACAAAGCAGATTAATGGATGTAAGGTCTGAGAGGGAACTTGTGTATGAAGCGTTTAGTTATAGGCATTGTAGTAATTTGGTTGATTTTATTGGCTATGTGGTTTTTAACTACAGACTCACCAGGTTAGGGTGTAATTGGATTATTAGGCTAGCGAGGCAGGTTAATGAAAAATTATCTACTTAGAGAGATGAGGGTAATAAAATGAAATATTTTACTGAAGAATGGCATGAATTGTGTCAAAAAAATAATATCCATCTGCATTTAGAGGAAGAAAAGCAAGCTGAAACATTCTCAGAAGAATATTTTCAACAACTTTACCACATTGAATTAAATAGTTGGCTTACTTTACAAGAAGAAGCAAATTTAAGATTAAAATCTAACGAAACAGCAAACAGAGATGATGATAATAACTATGAACCTTTTAATAAAGAAAAGGGAATAGAACAATTTCATGATATTTTCATACATAATCATATGTATTTAAAAAAGCAATTACCAAAAACAATAGTAAAACAGATTGCAGATATAAGGGTGTTTGCTTTAGATAAGGCAACTCGTAATATAATAAATGCTGTAACTCAATTTTGCGAGGAAAATGACAGAATTGTAACCACAGTAATTGAAGATTACAAAAGATATATAAAAGAAAACTCAACATTACTGGATATAGAAATTGATGGGGATTTTAGCTTCCATTATTGCAAAATTATAAAATCAATTAAGAATGATAAATCCTTAAAATTACTCATTGATAATAAAGGGAGTTATACAAATATAGATGAGGTCATATTTGAAAATTTTAATATTATCAAACAGGATGATTTGTTAGAAGATTCATGGTGGCTGTATGAGGAAATATATAAAGTGAATGACAAATATGAATTTCACGTCTTGCTACAAAATGAAACGATGGATTTAATTGATTTTATTATATCAGCTGAACAAATTTCCTTTAAAAGTAATAAAAATAATCTTTGATAGTAAACTGAGGCGTTTTTGTATTAAGTCGAAGCGAAGATATTTAAAAAATAAAGGGCCTTATTAAGCTAACGGGAGCTTTAATAATTCGTAAAAAGACCAATCCGTGAGGTCTTAATTTGTTATTATGCTATTAATGTCCCACCACAATGTCCTACCGTAAAATGTTGAAACACCATGTGGCAGTAAGGATGAACACATATAATTTGGATCTTAATCATTAATTCTTTTAATCTTTTAAAACAAGCTATTAATAATTAAATATATATAGTCAAGCAGCTGCAGAAATGTGGTTGCTTTTTATATTGGACAAAAGAAAAACACTTTCAGCTGCGATGAGCAAGAAGTGTTTTTTTGTTGGTGTGGGTCGTTAAATTTTATCCCCATTCTCCAAGAAGAAGAAACCTTCAAATTTAATTTCCAATACATTTGCTATTTCTACAAGTTCTTTTTCACTAAAGTTATCTCTTTTAAATTTCTTGTATAGATTTTGTGGAGTTGTCCCTAGCAATTCCGCCAATTGTACAACATTCATTCCCTTTTTAACCAAAACCATTTTGATTTTAGTTCCCATCATAAAATATCACCTCTTTAAAATTATATACTTAAAGAGAACATTAATAAACCTTTTGGTTACAAAATGATATTAAAAAATATTGTTTGATGTTGATTTTTAAAAATATTGGTTTTAGAAATTAGAATCACTAGGCATTATCAAGAAACAAAGAACTACAAAGGAAAAGGGAGGTCGAGGCGCAAACATCTATATTATTTTACCTGTCCAATCTAAAACATGTGAAAGCTATTATGAGCCTACTGAGGTTGTTCCATTACAAGTTGCCTATAACACAACAAAAGCTGAAAAAGAAACATGCAAAGAGTTTATGAATGAGTACCAGCAAATGCTTTATGATTTCATGCATTCGCTACCACTTTCGGACATTTTCAAAGACGAGCTGCATAAAGTGGTATTGGCATCTAATGTAAGTAGTATTCAGGAATTAATAAAAGCCAAAGATATCATTTTTAAATGGCCAACGATATTAGAGACGGTATGCTGACAGTTACAAAGACTTTACGTGCAGTATACGTAGGAGCCTACAACAAAGCAGTACAGCGCATAGGTAAGTATCCAACGACAAACACAACATATATGAAGAAAAAGCCTGTAAATGTACGTCCGGTACCTTTCTACAATTGGTTATCAGAACGTAATGAACCAACAAAAGTATTTTATTAAGAAAGGAAGTGAATGCAAATGAAAGTAACGGTTAAAGAATGGCGTGTAATGTCTGATCGTAACAAACAATTACTTTTGAATGCAGTCGCAACTAAATAAAACATAGACAAAAAAGGGGAATGAAAACATGCAGCAACATGCACAACACACATTAGAAACAGTTGTTCAAGAAATAATCACAGTGTTTATGGATTATCGGCGCAAATGATTCAGTTAGAAGTTGTACAAGGTGCTGTAGCGAAATTATTAGAACGCATTGACGATATTGTTCACAAAGGCTGGCATGAAAACAGTGGAATGGCTTATATGTCTATTTACAAATTCAAGATACAGTTCGTTTAATTGATATGGCTTTTCATCCATTGTTCAAAAACATTACAGAAGAAGTTAATACCCTGAACAGTCATGCAGAAGAATTGTATCAGACAGTAATTAAAAGTGAATCAGAGCAATCGCCTGATGCAGCTACTAAATTTGATAACAACAGTAAGGAAGGTTGGAACGCTTTTACCATGGAAGGCAACATAAAAACATTTATCAAAGAATTTGGTAGAGAACCAGATAGCTTTGAGGAAGTGTTAACGTATATAACTGAAACCGTAGTGAAAGTTGTGGGTAAAGGCGAGGAACATAAAAAAGCCACTACTGGAACAGTGACTAAAGAAAATATTGAAAACTGACTATATCAGATACAACGAGCGGCTTCAACTTTTATTGGGGTTGTTCGTTGTTTTTTGACATGCTATCTAATAGATAAGTGGTTAATCTTTTGAATTTATTGAATGTGTAATTTTTAAAATCACACTCTTGGTTTAATAATGTAGATAGATATTCAGGATAAAAGTGTATTGTTCTTATTCCTGTAGATTCACAAAGTGAAGGCGTTGATATCTTATAAATTTCTTTTCTTAAAATATCATCTTCTTGATTTAGATAGAAACTTGTTGACATTCTTATTTCTTTCAAATTTTGTGCGTTTATTATTTTGGAACAATCACGACGAGATAATCTATTCGATAAATAACTAATCATATCTTTTTCATAGGGCTCTTTTTGTATAGCTATTTTAATATCTTTATTGAGTTTCTCAATATCTAAAGTGGGTTCAACATTGTACATGTTAGCTAAAATATGAAAATCTTTAATACTAGTGGGATTAAGAATAGGGACGGATCTGTCAATTTTTTCGATTAATTGAAGATATGAATGATGTATACTTTGTCCTGACCATTCTTCTGAAAGAATCACATAATGTTGAAACGTGTTAAAAAGGTCAATGAAACATACCAAGACATTTTCATGACTGAAAAGAATTAAATTATGATAAAGCTCTATAGTCGTTTCAAGTTCTAGGAAAGTATCTAAAGAATTTAATGGTTTAAACGGAACAATTGGTGCGTTAAAAGAGATTTTCTTTACTTCTTTGCCTTGTTTTTGAACGTTAATCAACTTATTAATTTGTTCAATCGGAATATTATTATGTAAAGCATAATTAACGGCAATTTTAGTTAATCCATTTTTAAACCTTTTATTTTCCAGGTTGAAATTATAAGTCAAGATTTTAAAATCTTTGTATTCATTATCCGTAAAAT
Organism: Lysinibacillus sp. GW821-FHT14F06; assembly: GCF_058803665.1. Lineage (NCBI taxonomy): Bacteria > Bacillati > Bacillota > Bacilli > Caryophanales > Bacillaceae > Lysinibacillus > Lysinibacillus sp. GW821-FHT14F06. Next base: position 58,868 of record NZ_JBXAPF010000003.1, on the reverse strand, counting down.
TTTTTCTATATGAACGTTTTGCATCGATGCAGTCAATTACTTTTCCATTTTTAATAGTAACGTTGTAAGACTTTCCATCTTTTTCGAACAATGCTTGCCCACCACAAGTGGGTAAATTCGATTTATTGGTTTTCTTAATTGAAGGTAAACTTGTTAAAATAGGTGAAAATATTTTGCAAAATTCATTATCAATACTTTTCTCAACTAGATTATTACACTTGTCACAACAAATATTAGTTGATTCTAGTAGGCCTCCTAGAGCATTTTGAATAATGTGTTCTTTGCTATTATTTGATACATTGAGCTGTTCATTACAGTAAATACATTCCATAGTTAAGCCACCTCGATTTTTAAATAGAATATATGCTAAAACTCTATTATCTGGTAAATATCTACATATATCAAATGAAAAAGATTGAAGCAATTAGCCTCAATCTGTTATAACTCACACATTCCTGTACACACGCTCGCCTTATTTTTATTAGCCCCAATCTAGCCCCAAATAGCCCCAAAATCATGCTGTAATATACATTAACTTGCAAAATCAAAAAACCGCATAAAACACTTACAAGTATTGATGTAATAGGCTTTCTAGTCTAGTTGTTGTTGTACTTTGCATATCTTTCATAGTATAATTCATTATAGTTTAATTAGGAGTGGAAAAGATGAACCGAGAAGCACGTTTAAAACGACAAGAGAATATACGAAATTTCTCTATTATTGCACATATTGACCACGGAAAATCAACGCTTGCTGACCGTATTTTAGAGCAAACGAAATCATTAACTTCCCGTGAAATGAAAGCACAGCTCCTTGACTCAATGGATTTAGAGCGTGAGCGAGGCATTACGATTAAATTAAATGCAGTTCAATTAAAGTACGAAGCGAAAGATGGCGAAGTGTATACATTCCATTTAATCGACACACCAGGACACGTCGATTTCACATATGAGGTATCACGAAGTTTAGCTGCTTGCGAGGGTGCCATTTTAGTCGTGGACGCAGCGCAAGGTATTGAAGCACAAACATTAGCAAATGTTTATTTAGCGCTTGATAACGATTTAGAAATATTACCAGTAATCAATAAAATCGATTTACCAGCAGCAGATCCAGAACGCGTACGTCAAGAAGTGGAAGATGTAATCGGTTTAGATGCATCTGAAGCGGTATTAGCTTCTGCCAAAGCGGGAATCGGTATTGAGGATATTTTAGAGCAGATTGTAGAAAAGATACCTGCACCAACAGGTGATCCAGATGCACCTTTACAAGCTCTTATATTTGACTCAGTTTATGATGCATACAAAGGTGTTATTATTTCTATTCGAGTAGTCAATGGAACTGTCAAAGCTGGCGATAAGATTCGTATGATGGCGACAGGAGCAGAATTTGAAGTAGTTGAAGTTGGGGTACATACACCTAAGGTTGTACCACAGACTGAATTAACAGTTGGTGACGTAGGTTATTTAACAGCATCCATTAAAAATGTGGGCGATACTCGAGTGGGGGATACAGTGACATTTGCTGCTCGTCCAGCAGCTGAACCATTAGCCGGTTATCGTCGTTTAAATCCAATGGTTTATTGTGGTTTATACCCGATTGATACAGCTAAATATAATGATTTACGTGAAGCATTAGAAAAACTAGAGCTGAATGACTCTGCATTACAATATGAACCAGAAACATCTCAAGCACTAGGCTTCGGTTTCCGTTGTGGCTTCTTAGGGCTTCTCCATATGGAAATTATTCAAGAGCGTATCGAGCGTGAATTTAACATTGATTTAATTACAACAGCACCTTCCGTTATTTATCATGTGCATATGACGGACGGTACATCAATTAATGTTGATAATCCTTCATTTATGCCAGATCCTCAAAAAATTGATCGTGTGGAAGAGCCATATGTAAAAGCAACAATTATGGTACCAAACGATTATGTAGGAGCTGTTATGGAGCTATGTCAATTGAAGCGTGGCAATTTCATGACAATGGATTATATCGATACATCACGTGTGAGCATTATTTATGAAATGCCATTATCAGAAATTGTTTATGATTTCTTCGACTATTTAAAATCGAATACGAAGGGCTACGCTTCATTCGATTATGAACTTATCGGCTATCAACCTTCCAAACTTGTGAAGATGGATATTTTATTAAACGCAGAGCAAGTCGATGCACTGAGCTTTATCGTACACCGTGACTTTGCATATGAGCGTGGTAAAGTCATCGTTGAAAAATTAAAAGAATTAATCCCACGCCAACAATTTGAAGTGCCAATTCAAGCAGCAATTGGACAAAAAATTGTAGCGCGTTCTACAATTAAAGCAATTCGTAAAAACGTATTAGCAAAATGTTACGGTGGGGATATTTCTCGTAAACGTAAACTTCTTGATAAACAAAAAGAAGGTAAAAAACGTATGAAACAAGTAGGCTCAGTCGAAGTCCCTCAGGAGGCGTTCATGGCTGTGTTGAAGATGGATGATTCGAAATAACGTTGGTAGAACAGCATTTATAAGGATTTTAAATGTGTGTTTTTATATCAGTGTGGAGGAGATTGCCACCGATTTGCCACCGCTTTAAAATTGTGCCAGCAATTTATAAATCTTTTGCGATGGAATCAAAAATATCGGCAGCATCTCTTGCCATCTTTTGAGTTAAATGGACATAGCGGTCTTCAGTAGTTGCTGATCTGCTGTGTCCTAATCTTTTTTGAACAGTTTTTACTGGTTGTCCAGTTTCAATCAACATCGTTGCATGAGTATGTCATAAAGAATGGTAATTGAAATCGATACTTAGTTTTTTTCTTATTAAATCCCTTGTTTGATACTTTATAACAGCAGGAGTGTAATGTTCCCCATTTTCTTTTTTACAAACAAAATCGTGATCAGAATCTTGAAGATAAAATTCTTCATACTTTAATCGATTTTCGATTTGTTTCTTTTTTGCTTTCTTTAATATCTCCATTAAGGTTTTACCGACTGGAATAGTACGATAACCAGATTTAGATTTTGTTGTAGCAACAACTCATTTAAAATATTCCTTTCATTTTCATCTATAATCTTTTTATTAATCAATTGTTGTTCAATTTCTACTGCCATTTCATCAAAGTTAATATGCTTCCATTCAAGTCCGCATAATTCTCCGACTCGAACTCCACAATGAAAGCCAATATGAAATGGATGATCCTCATTTATTTTTTCATTCATTAGTCTTAATTGCCAAAACATTAAAAAATCATGTAGAGTCATTTCGAATGGTTTAAATACAGTACCTGCTTTTTCATACTCTAATATTTTTCTTCTTAGTACAGATTCTGCTTCAGCTTTAGTTTGAGCACCTTCAGCTGTGTGTTCAATTTTTTTACGTTTGCCATCAACCATACCTAAATCAAAATAGTAGTACCACTTATTTCCTCGTTTCCTAACTCCGCCTTGCATAAAATTTTCTCCTTCCAAAATTGATTATTTATTAATTTATTTAATAAACCACCTCCTTAAAGGGAATGTATGTTCTGCTTAAGGGTAAAAAATTTTATGTATGAATCACTTAAAAAGGTATGTCATCAGGGTCATAATTCCACTCTCTAAGAAACTTTTTACTTAGAAACGTAGAAGGATTTCCACAGTTATGACAATAACGAGCATTTCCTGATAATTTTGTTCCACAAGATTGTCTTTCAATTACTTCCTCATCATTGTTAAATGGATTAAAACCATATTTATTATCACATTCATTTACTAAATAAGCAGAACAAACATTACAGTAATCTCCTTCGTAATCTAATTCTTCATTTTGACAATTATGGATACGTTCTATTATGAGGCAAATGAGCCTAAAAATAATATCATCTTGAAGCTTGAGACGTCTCGTGAGACTGTAGACATCAATCACAAAATCCACTTAATATCGGGGGTTGTTGAGTAATGGCGATAGAGTATAAAGTGCGTGATCAAAGTGGTGGTTTAGGTGCACCGAAAAAGGCTGGCACAGATGAAACAGCAGAGGAAAGAGCTGCACGTTTAGAGCAAGAAAATAAAATATTAAGGCTACAAAATCAAGCTAACACAGAGCACATGTATTTCATGGAGGACCTGATTGCAGAAATTGCAACCAAAGTGTATAAATGATGCGCTTTTTACAATGGTTTTTTTGTATTTGAATGGAGGTGAAACCATGATGACTATGTTTTTTGCACAACGAGTAATCTTAGAAAAAACAAAATGTAGTGAAGTACCTTCATCCTTAAAAGACGGTGTTAAAGAAATCTTAGAGGAATCAGGAGTAGGTTTCTTAGCTGAATAATCAATATTCCTAAGCGCTTGGGAATTTGCCTTCCACAGATAATAACTTGTGGAGGGCTTTTATTTTAGTGAAAGCAGGTGTCTGTCTCATGAGTGATGATTTAGTAAGAGATGTTTATGAACGTTTTATATTTGGCTATTAGGAAAACTTGCAAAAGATGCTGGCATTCCTATTGTGTTAGATGGTGCCAGTAATGGTATAAAGTCACATCGATGGATAACAAACAATTTAGGTGGAACTACTCATATTGATCCTTATTCGTATTTACAGAGTATGGGAATCTCAGAGGCACAATTTAAATTGGACATAAAGAATGGGCTTAGTATAGAAAATAAAACAAAGGAGGAAATCAAAGTGACTCAAGCATGGAATCAAGGTTCACCTACTATGAAAAAAAACTGAAACTGAAAACTTTATTGCACGTGCAGTATAAGATGGTATAGCACTTAAAGGACTTACAGAATGGTACAATGACCACTGATCGATTAATTGGGTTGTATATTACGATTCAGCAAAGACGAAATAAATATATTGGTAACAGTTGTCTCTACGTTTGCATAAAATAGGAGCATGTATGCAAAACAAGGAGGATATGTTTATGGTAATGCCTTCATATAATCAAAGAATTTCACCACAACAAGCAATGCAGATTGCTGTGCAAAGAGTACCTGGACAAATCATACATTATGGAATGGATATGGAAAACGGTACTTTAGTATATGAAATATTTATATTGACGTCTCATAATAGAATTTACGAAGTAGAAGTAAATGCAAAGACAGGTGTAATTCGTAAAATTGAGGAAGAGAATGATTTCGATTAAAATACTTTATAGGTAATGAACCAACCTTTGTAGTATACGGTGGAAAAACTTGGATAGATGAAATAGAACATGTTTACACAAAATGGGGTAGCACCAGAAAAAAGCGGATTTACAACGCTAAGTGAAAAATCTTCCAAAACGACGCTTTGGGAACTTTAAGTTTCAGCATTTTAATACGTGATTATGTAAAATTTTTGATTAATTATTATTTTCACAGGGTATTTTATATACTAAAACGCACTTGAATTAACACAAGGTTTATTGTTATCTTTGTAGAATCTAATTACTATAATAAATTGCGGTAAAATTCAATTATATAAAGGGAGTGTAAAGGTGGACCTATTACTTTGGATAACTATTGGTTTCATAATAATTGGATTTGTTGTTCTCACTTCTATGAAAAAAGGTATGGAAAGTAAGGTCGCTTTTATAAAAGCAAATATGGAAGACGGGGGAAATTCATCAAAAGCTAAATCCGTAATTTGGTGGATATGGAGTACCACTGCTTGGGGGATAGTGAGTATGTTTCTTGTTGTTTGGTGTTTTCATTATCACTTTAGATAACTGTTGGCTTCAAATTTCCTTAAAAAAACAGGTACTTTTGTATTAATTGTCTGAAGTATTACTGTAATGTCTATTCTTGAATAATAACTACTATATACATTATAAATTCAATAAACGTTCCCAAATGATTACTTGGAAATGACTTTAAAAGCCACAAATATTGTTAAATCAAAGTTTCGTGGCTTTTCTTATGAACATTGTTTATACGTCTTTTTTATGCAGATGGCGTAAACGGTTGATATAGCAGTATTTTTACTTATTTGGTTTATTCTTCACTTTGCATAAAATACTATTAAGCCATATAAACAAGTGACCAGGACTCACTTCAAAATGAGTGCCTGGTCTTTTTTGTGTTTATTCTACAATTGTTTCTTTAAATGTTTTCCTACCTGGATTTACTTTATTTACATAAACATTTAATTTAATTGACTCTTTAGTCAAGGGTATTTTCCCATTTTTCTCTAGCTTCTTCCATATTTTTACTTTGTCTCGGTACAGGTATTCAGATAAACGGTAAATATCAACGTCTATTTTCAATCCCTCTTCATATGTTGTTTTTATTTCTTCTTTTACTTTTTTAATAATACCTTGTCTTATCTCATCTGAAGTTGCTTTAGTTTTAAAACCATTGATTGTAGCGTCAAATTTAATATCTATTTCAAATGTCACCTGATTGTTTTTTACAATTGGTTTAACATCAAGTTCTATTTTCTCTAAATCAACTGTCAAGTAATCTCTTTCGCTATTGTCTAATTTAAAGGTTAAGTCTCCTCGATTCTTTTTAGCCAGCATCCATTGGTCTCCTCTTGCAGCTTCACCTTTAATCGTTCCTTTAAATCCATCTTTTGAAAGGATGCAGAGACCATTTATGGAAGTTTCCTTTGATGGCTTCTCATTTTTCGACTCCCAATTTTCGGTGATTGAAACTAATGACAAAGACATTTCATGACTGGGTTCATTTAATCCAATAATTAAACTTCTTAAATCCACAGGCTCAATAAATGTTTCTAAAGCTTGTGTTTTTAATGGATTACTTAGTTTTGAATTTGTAAGTGGTTTATTTAATAAAGGTGTTATCAGAAGAGTCTCTTCTATTGGGCTCTGTGTACAGTGGACTAAAATCTGATATCTTGTTTCTCTAAAACGTATAAAACTATCTATAATAGAGATAGCATGTTCACTTTTTAAAGCTTCTTCAGTTAATATAACATAGTTCATATGCCCCCAAAATATTTCTTGGTCAACTGAGCGATATATCTTATAAATAGCTTCTTCCATGGTAACCCCTTTAGCATGTCCAATTTCTGAAGGCGTCGTTTGGGGATTGGGCGTTTCAGATTTTGCAACATCAGAAAAGTTAATTAATTGTATATAAACTTCATACTGATTATCTTTAAAATCTACACCGACTCCGTGGACATAATACATTCTTTGGGGTTCAGAGGCATCCCAACATCCAGAGAGTAACAGTGTCATGGTAAAGCAAATAGTTAAGATAATTTTTCTTTTCAATTTGTCATCCCTACTTTTAGAAGTTTGTATTTGAAAGTTGGTGCTGTAAGTTTAGACAAAAATATTTATAGTTATAAGAAAAAGGATATTTTTTTAAAAAAGGGGGTTCTAAAAGGATTCTAATTAAATTGGAAATGTGGATTTATACGTAAAAAAAGCCACTCATTTGAGTGCCCTCGTGATGGGTAGTCTCTTTTTGTGTTTGTAATTATCTGTGATGCAAAGTACAAGGAGAACGTCCAGTACCTTTTTATAATTGGTTAGGGGAAAGGGAGAGCCTCCTACAATCAATATTTAATAGACATGGTAATTTAGATAATTGGCTGGAATGGTAATCGCTATCAACTATAGGGAGTGATTAAAAAAACGGAGTTAATCAAACTAATGTTCATAGCGATTCCTCTTAAAATATTTTAGTATTCACTCAATAAGTTTAATCTATTCAATCAATTATTTCTAAAAGAAGATATGTAAATGACTCGAGATACAAAAAACAAACCAAAAAATGTTCAGTATAGTATTAGCATGATTTCCAATACTAAACCTGTTTCAAAAATACTTAGGAAGGAGGCTTTTATTAGTGAGATTTTTTACATGGGGTGTAATTGGAGCTGCTATTTTAGGTGTAGCTAGAGGGTTGCAAAATGGAACTCTTCAGCAATTCACGAAAAATATTTCGAACAAATTAAATCTACAGAACACACAACAAATGATGCAGCCACTACAACAAATGACACAACCATTGCATCAAATGACTCAGCCTTTACAACAGATGAACCAATCACAACAATAAATAAATCAATCGTCGCAACAGATGAAACAACCTTTACAAGTAGTGGCGAATAATTTAACAGGTAATTCATCAAAATAGTAAGGATATATGTACAAATTTTTCTACTACTATAGACCTGAACAGATATTGTTTTGGTCTATAGATTATTAACCAATCGCTATGACTTTGGGGGAGTCTGGAAAGTTCGGATTTCATAGCGATTGGTAATACGTAATAAAGTATTTACACTGGTAGTTTCGTTTATACTTGGTAAATCTTTGTCGATTAAAAAATCGTATACGAAAAATAATTTGGATAAAAATAAAATCTTCTTAATGAGGTGAATACATGAAAAAAATAATTTTAGGTACTTTTACGGCAGTACTTTCTACAGGATTATTATTTGGATGTGGAACAGCTAATGATGAAACTGAGCTAAATTCAACTGAAGCACCTTCTGAACAACAAGAAGATTTAAATCAAAATGATAACAAAAATGAACATAATAAAGAGTAGTATAAGAGCCTGTAGTTTCATCACGTTTGAATAGTGTTTCATGGATCAAGATAGAATTAGATACTTGGTCTCTTGTTAAATTTGAGGTGATTAGAAGTGCCAATGTTAGATGTAGAATGTGGCAGCTTATATTATCAGGTAAAGGGTGTGAGGACACCAATTATCTTCATTCATCCTCCATTACTGACAAGCACAAATTTTGTTTATCAATTAGAACAATTATCTAAAACCTATAAAGTGATCACCTTTGATATTAGAGGTCATGGAAGAAGTTTCAAACAAACAATCACCTACTCACTCATTGTAAATGATGTTCATTTATTGGATTATTTAGGTGTAAAGAAAGCATTTATTTGTCATTATTCAATTGGTGGTTCGATTTTATTAGAGTTTTTATTGATGTATCCCAATAGGGCATTGGGAGGCATTGTAATTAGCGGAATGTCTGAAGTGAAAGATTTTTATTTAAAGCAGTGAATTTCTTTAGGAGTTAAGCAAATAAAAAAACCTTTTCAGTTCTTACACTTGCGATTTCTTGGGGAAATTCCAAGACACGACAAATATTTAGAAATTTGTATAAAGAAGCATCCTATGGAGATGTACAGAATATCCAGCGGTATTATCGTTTTAGCCTACATTTTACAAGTCGACTACAAGTTATAAATTCGCCCATATTGCTTGTTTTTGGTGAGAAAGACAAATCATTTCATAATATGCCCTTATTCTACATGAAAATCTAACTCAAAATGAATTAACAATTTTAGAAAAAGAAAATCATCAATTTCGGACGAAAGCAGCCTTTAAATTAAATGAAAAGATTGATGAGTTTATCCAGAAACATTCTGTTATAAATTAGTTACAATGAATAAAACTTACAAAGATCTCAAAAGTATAGAGATTCCCTATATGATGTAGTTTTAAAATTGGGGAATATTAAAAAGAAGTGCTATTTAAAAGATCACTCCATCATGGGTGGTCTTTTGTGCTTAATAAATACCTGTGGAGCGTCCAAAATAGGATCCTTTAGGCAGGCTTCCTTAAAATTGAGGAGGTCTCAATTTGATCGATCGAAGGTAATGAATGTTAATATAGATAAATGCGTAGACTGTCAATCCTTACATAGCATAATCTATACCGAGATGGAAAGGAGAAAAAATAATGCGAAATTATTATGAACAGTATGATAGAGATGACAGATATGATGATGACTATGACTATGACAGTTATGGAAGACGTCGTAGAAGAAGACGCCCACGTTATCAATACCCATTCTACCCGTTCTACCCATTTTATCCACCGTTCTATCCACCATACTATCGCCAACCATACAACCGTCCATACGGGTACTAATATAAATAATCTGCTCTTATTTAAAAACAGAAACGACAGAAACTTTATTTCTAATAATTTCTAAAATTGTGTGTGAGTATTTCTTTCTTCTACTCCAATGAATGCAAGAATTAGATTTATAATGCATGTACAATTAGTGAAAAATAGTTTCCCGACATTTTTCCTACGATAATTTAAAATCTATTATATTTTCTAAAGATTTATTTTGATGTAAAAAGTTTTATCAGAGCCTTATAAAACAAGGGATTGGGAAGTTTTTTTGTAACGAAAGAATTTAAAAAAACACAATAAAATTTCTTTATTAAACAGGAAGCATTCATGGCTGTGTTGAAGATGGATGATTCGAAGTAATTAGGTATATTAATGGTAGGTGGCATTTTCCTAGTGAAATAAATATGAGCTTTTAGGAATTTGCCACTCGTTTGAAATTTATACTCATCTGGCACCTAAAGGTCTTGAGCAAATGAATCAAAGATGTCTACAGCACCTCGAGACATTTTCTCTGTAAGATGGACATAGCGGTCTTCGGTAATAGATGACCTGCTGTGTCCTAATCTTTTTTGTACAGTTTTAATAAGTGTACCATTCTCGATTAATGTTGTTGCATGTGTGTGATGTAAGGTATGATAGTTAAATCTAATGTTTAATTTTTCCAGTATTATATATTTGATGACGCTTGGCGCACGATGCTAACCATTCTAGCAAACAATATAAAAGTGTTCTCTTTTGAGAATGCTTTATCTTTATTCAGCAGAAGACTCCCACCTCTACAGATGGTGAGATGAATGCGGTAGCCAAACACCTACTGAATGAAGATAAAGCCCCTGGCGGATGTCACGGATTTTTTAGTGTCAAATAGAAGAACATTATTTAAATAACGCCTAGTACGTTTCTACAAGTAGTTAAAAGAAAAAGATAGCTATCTAGGGAAACGGGGATACATTTGATTCCCAAAGCCTGGAGAAAATGGTCTCATACCTGGGAAAAAGGGGCTTCCAACTGGAAAAAACGGGTTTATACCTGGGAAAAACGGACTCTAAGACACAAGTTTGAGATTTTTGCAAAGGGCGATTTTTAGGTAGTTCAACAATGATACGTAAACCCTACACAGCTACATCTTAAAAGGTGTGGTTTTTTATTGTAAATGTTTATAAAAATCAAAAAATTAGGTTAATAACTTAAAGAGGAGAAATTAGTTTTGAAGTATTAGGAAGAAACCAGGTTTTTATAAATTCTAAAATTAGATCATAAATTAATTAGTATATATAACCTTTTTTTACAATAACTACGAAACTATTCTTGACTACATTCGTATAGTAATTAATGACGTAAAAGAAGGTGAGAAATTGAAGGTAGAACGTGTGGAACTGATGGACGCATTGAGAGGTTTTTCGCTAATCGGAATTTTAATAGCAAATATGCTGTATTTCCAATTTGGTTCATCAGGAGTAGAAATTATTGAATCGGCGAGTGGGCTTAATAAAGTAAGTTATTATTTTGTGAAAATTTTTGTAGAAGGGTCATTTTATCCGATTTTTGGTTTTGTATTTGGTTATGTTTTGATAAAAATGATTGAATCACGCGAGGCTTTGGGGGTAAAGTACAAAAATATTGTGTTTCGACGGGCAATTGGTCTATCTGTATTAGGGGCTATACATATTGCACTTGTATGGGAAGGAGACGTTTTATTAACATATGGCTCCACTCTTTTCATGTTGTTATTATTTTTCTTAAAGCGTCGTGTGAAAACATATTTTGTGTGGGGCTTTATTTTAACAGTAATCCTTGGAGTGGGGACTTTTTTTGGCAGCAGTTTTATACAGCTCGTAAAGCCTTTAACGGCAGCGGAAATCATGATATACCAAAATGGTACATATGCAGAAATACTGACGCAACGATTAGGTGAATTTATTGTAGAGGGTGGTGGCTTTACACTATTATTTATCCTACCAATTGGCTGGCTTTTCTATGTTGGCATAAGCTTTCTTGCAGTTGGTCCATTTGTATTATTTGGAATGGGAATGGCAAAAAGGGGTGCATTTTATCAGTTAGAAAATAGCACTAAGGCATATAAAAAAGTGGCGCTACTCATACCCGTGGGGCTATTGCTGAAGGGGATCATTATTTTTGAAACGCCGTACAGCTTATTTATTTTTTCGGCAGGGACATATGTGTTAGCGATTGGTTACATTGCCTTATTTGCATGGCTATTTAGTCGCTATCAAACGCAAATGAACCATTATTTTTCCCCAATTGGAAAATTATCGCTTACAAACTATTTAATGCAATCGATCATTTGTACAATTATTTTTTATGGATACGGTTTTGGGCTGTTTGGGAAATTGGGTATATTTGTTGGAATCCTTTTATCGGTCATCATTTATGGCATTCAGCTAAAAGCAAGTCAATACTATTTAAAGCGTTTTTCACTCGGTCCAGTAGAAACAATTTTAAGGTGGTTCGTTTATTTTAAAAATCCTAGGAAATTGGATTAAAATTGCGCATCAGATGGAGCTATGATGGTACTGACCACCTAGATTTCCTCAGGGGATACAAATAGGAAGTGCAATCTAGAGAATAGACTGAATGAGAATTGAAGGAGTTTCAGCAAACTATTGACCCAGCCTATAAATTAAATGTTTGGATTGATGGCAAAACATACAATGAAATCATAAAAACAATTAATTTTAATACGAATGAACGCAATTAATATACATTACTCAAAGAAGAACGAGGTTTTATGTCACTTTCTTGGTCTGTTACTTGTAAATAATCAATAACTGTAGCCATCTAACGGTGTCAAATTTGGTAAATGAATATGCATAACAGTAAAGCCAAGGTTTTGAGCCTAGGCTTTTTGTTTTCACTTCATTAAAAACCACTTTATCCCTTAGTAGTATATTTATAACCATCAAAGAATTTTCCAACAAAATAATACGCCCATATGATAAATTAAGATTTTTGTAAGAAATGAGAAAGAAAATAGATATTTTTAATGGATAAAATAAAAACATGGAAGAAGGAGGAAAAACATGACATACATCATTCAAACAAATAATTTAACAAAGATATATCAAGAAAAGGAAGTGGTTTCAAATGTGAACATGCATGTAAAAAAAGGAGAAATTTATGGTTTCTTGGGTCCTAATGGTGCGGGCAAAACAACTGTTATGCGAATGGTTATGAATTTAGTTAAACCCTCCAGTGGAGAAATTGAAATTTTTGGAGAGAAAGTGAATCTTTATTCCTATGAAATGCTAAAGCGTATGGGAAGTATCATAGAACATCCTGTTTTTTATGACAAATTAACAGCACAGGAGAATTTAGATCTTCACTGTGAATATATCGGGTATTATAACAAAGATGCAATCAGATCTACTTTAGATTTGGTACAACTAAAAAATATTGAAAATAAGGCTGTAAAGGATTTTTCTTTAGGAATGAAGCAACGCCTTGGAATCGCTCGTGCAATTTTAACGAAACCTGAAGTATTGATTCTGGATGAACCAATAAATGGTTTAGATCCATTAGGAATAAAAGAATTTCGGAAACTTTTTCAGTTGTTAAGTAAAGAATATGGCATGACATTGTTAATATCCAGTCATATTCTCGGTGAAATGGAGCAGATTGCTGATACAATCGGTGTTATTAAGGATGGAAAGCTTATTGAAGAAGTATCAATGGAGAAGGTTCGCCTTCAAAAAACAGAGTATATCGAATTGAAAACAAATAATGTTAAAAAAGCCGCATATGAACTCCATAAAACGTTAAATATCACTAATTTCAAAGTGCTTAATGACACAACGATTCGTATTTATGATATGAAAACGTCCCAAGGAGAATTATCAAAAACGCTTGTTTTAAACGGTGTTTTAGTCGAAGAAATCAATAAAAAAGACTATTCGCTGGAGGATTACTTCTTGAAGATTATCAATGGGGGCGAGATTCATGTTTAAACTCATTGATCTTGAGATTAAGAAATTCAAATTGTTGAACTATTGGAAAGGAGTGTTTATAGCAAACCTCGGATTCATTGCATTCCTTTGTATGATTTATATACTGGAAAAAAATGATGGTGTTATTCCTTTCGAGGATTTTGAAATGGCAGCGAATATTATTAGCTCTACAGTACGTGCAACATTCACTATTTTTGCATCAGTTATCATTGTTAAATTAGTGATAGATGAATTTAAAAATAAATCAATTGACATTATGTTTACATATCCGATTAGTCGCAAAAAAATAATGACTGCCAAGTTAATAATTGTTGTTGCTTTCACTTTTATAAATGTGTTGTTGTCTACATTATTTATTGAAGGACTGTTCTATTTAGCAGATGAATTATTTAATATTTTACCAGGAAAAATTAGAATAGATGAAATTTATAGGAATATATTGATAACTTTTGTTAACTCTCTGGCTACAGCAGGAATGAGTCTTATTCCACTTTTATTTGGGATGATTAAAAAATCTGCATCCACTACAATTATCTCGTCAATTTTTATTGTTGCTTTGACAAGCACGACTAGTAGTAACTTTACTTTGTTTTCAATTATTGCAATACCTATTTCTCTTGGATTAATTGGTTTACTTATAGGATATTTGTCGATCAGAAATATTGAAAAACAAGATTTAGTCTAATTTTTTACATAAAATGTTTTATTTAAGGGCGGTAATAATGGATGAAAAAAGTAATTATAGGCGTTATATTGATTTGCATCGTGGTTTTAATGGGTTACTTATTTATGGGACCAGGGTATGCAAAGGTAACAGTAAAAGAAGAAAAAGAGATTGATATCAAAAATATTAAAGTAATTAATTTTGAAACTACTGCTGCTGATGTTGAGATTAAACCAGGTCCGACTAATAGTATGACAGTGAAATTAGAAGGAAACATCCAAAAGAAACTTAAAGATAAATTTCGTTTAAAGATAGTAAAAGAAGATGACCTTCTAAAAGTTTCATACATGACAAATGAAAACAGATTAGGTTTTAAATTAGGGAGCGAAAAAAATGTTACCTTACAAGTAATTTTACCTGAAAGGATTTATAGAGAATTGTCAGTGTATACAACCTCTGGAGATATTGATATGAGGCAGATAACAGCTGAAAATATTAAGTTAAAAACGACCTCTGGAGGTCAAAATATTGAAAAGATTAAATCACAAAATAATATATCCATAAAATCTTCTAGTGGAAATGTAGATATAGAAGAATTAGGCTCTCTAAACGGACAGATAAATACAAAATCCGGAAAAGTTACGATGATATTAGAAGAAATGATAAGTACACTTGATATTGTAACAACAAGCGGGGATGTTAAGACAACTTTCAGAAAAAATCCTAAATCACTCAAAATCGATTTTAAAGGAAATTCTGGGAAGCCAGACATTAGGCTGAAGAATATCATGTATGAAGATAAAGATGAAAATAGTGTTATTGGAGTAATAGGGAACGGTATGAATACATTAATCGTTAAAACCTCTTCTGGTGATTTAACAGTAAGATGAAACCTTATTGTAAAACGAGTGAAATATTACATCAATACTTATGAGTAATGTTGTTACAAAAATAGATAACCAGGCACTCATTTAAAAGTGAGTACCTGGCCTTTTTGAATATTTTTGAGAATTAAATGTGTTTAAAAGTATTTCCGATTCAAGGTGTAATGATCTGCTTTTAGTTTTCCTATACACTGTTTTGTAAAAACTGTATACATATACTTGCTAATTCAGCGGGAGATTCTTTTGCTCCATTCTCTATCCATGTGTAAAGAATTGACCAAAATATTCCAATAGTAAACGCATTTGCATAAATTGCAGTGATAGGTTTAAATTCTTTGTTAGTTAAATAATTTTGATTAAGCTTAGGAACATACTTTTGATATTGCTTAAAAATATATAACATTAGTTCGTTGTTATACATAAGTTTAAGAAATGTTAAATGATTACTCCAAAATAAAAAATGATTATGAATTAGCACTTCATATTTAGAAGAAAAATAATTTTCTTGAAAGGAGGAGTACTCTAAGAATAACAAATTTATAGATTCCTCAAGCACTTCTTCTTTATTTTTAAAATATCTATAAAAGGTTTTTCTTCCTACGCTAGCTTCCTGCGTTATTTGGGTAACAGTGATTAGCGTAAACTTATATTTTTCCATAACGGAAAATAGACCATTAATTATATCTTCTTTTTTTCCCATCTTTTCTCCTGACACACTTACTACCAATGTGTTTCCATTGATTGCAAATCCATTATTTCATTTATAGACTATACTTATATGACACATCTGTGTCAACGAAAGTAGGGAGAAAAAATGTATAATTATAGCAAATGGTATTCTATAAATGGTGTTAACCAATATGTTCAAGTAGTAAGTACTAATTTGGATAATCCTATTTTAATATATTTACATGGCGGGCCTGGTGATGCGGCACTACCTCTTGTTGAGTATTTTAATTCAGATTTATCTGAAAACTATACTTTAATCATTTGGGAGCAAAGGGGTGCTGGAAAATCATATTATAGGTTTATAGAAGATGAGCATATTACGATTAATGACTTTATTCTTGACTTGAAGGTCTTAATTGAAAAACTTCTTGTTGAGTTCAATAAAGAGAAAATATGCTTATTGGGGCATTCTTGGGGAAGCATTATTGGCATGAAATTCATTATTTCGTATCCAGAATTGATACATTTTTATATTGGAGTTGGACAAGTTATTTGTTCCCAAAAAATGTTTGAAAAAAGTAAAAAATACATTGTGAGTCATATTGATAATCATCGCCTTAAAAACAGAATTACTTCTCTAAACACAAAGTTTAATCAAGATAATTGGTATGGTGATTTAATGTTTTTTATGCGTCAACTAATCAAGCAAGGTGTTTCTCTATATGGAAAAAGTACGTATTTATCATTATATCGCTATTTTATTTTTTCCAAAAACTATTCATTTATGGATTGTATAAAACGACTAAAGGGTTCTGAACAGTCCATCGTTAAGCTATGGCACGAAGTATCAGAAATTGATTTTTCTGCTTATAAAAATTTTAAGGTTCCAATAGCTTTTATCGAAGGTGAGTATGATTATCATGCTTCCTCCGAAATAGTCTTTGATTATTATCGAAGTATTAGATCTTCTAAAGTCTATTTCAGTATAAAAAATACCGCTCATTTTCCCCAGTGGACAAGGTCTGACACCTTTAATTCGATAGTAAATTCTTTGAATAGTTCTAGTTTTTCAAACAGTAATGAGATAATGGAATTCTAGTACTTTATTCAAATAGGTAATACTTAGCTACTCAGGTATTTCATAAATAGATATATTAAAGATAATCTAGACTTACCTAATAACTATGGTGGAAATTTGAATGCATTATGTGATTGTGTTACGTGAAATGGATATTTTGAAACTAACTTGACTATCAAACAGATTTTGATTTAAGTAAAGTACATCAATCAGACAATATAAAAAATGTATTACCTAGTTTAGTTAAAGAAATTATTAAACTTCTTGAAAATGCTAAAAATGAAAATGTATTTGATTGAATATGATTAATACTAAAAGCAATCCAGATTAATTTTTAAAGTGTCTTTTTTACCTTGTTTAAACATCTCAGTTAGGATAAAACCAAAAGAAGTTGTTAAATATCCTTCTTTGATTTTTGGGGGATCTAGTTTGAACCATGTATTAATAGAAAGGGATGAGAAAAGTATAGATAAAGTAGAATTACCTGAAGAGGGAAAAATGAAGAAAATGGTAGAGAGAAGAAAAGTAGAAATTGATATTGATAAACAATATGAAATTGATAAAAACAAATTGGCTTTTAAAACAGATCAAAATGGAGAAATTAAGGGGTCATATAAACTAACTCATAGTACTCAGAAAGATGAGAAAAAAATAATTTATGCTTTTTTAGAGGATGATAATAGCCCAATATTAATTGATATTGGTGGCCAGAAAGAGCAGTATCATATAATTGAAGTCCCTAAAAATAGTGAAAAGAAGGTCAACTTTACACTAACAGGTATCCCTTCTGGGGAACATATAGTTTACATATTCGGTGAAAAGTATTTAGAAAAGGATATTCAAGATGAATTAGAAATTAAACAGACACAAGAAGCTGTTACACAAAACTATTTTGCTTTAAATGTTTTAAATAAAAGAGCTAAATCTTCAACAATTGAAGGGAATTATACCCTGCTAAAAAAGGTAGGAGAGTCTATAACAGGTATAAATATTTTGGAATTGTACGAAGATAAAAGTTTATCAAAAGAAGTGGATATCATTGATAATAATCAAGAATATTATTTAGCCATTAATAATCCAAGTAAATATAATTTAAAATCACATTTAAAATTAATTACTGAATATGGGATCGAAGAGTTAAAAAAAGCAATAGTTCTTAAAAATTCCAAGATGATATTACCCATTACTTTAGAAAGAATAAGCGATATAGGGACTGTCAGATTTATTTTGGTAGGTAAACCAATGGAGGATATTGATGTTACATTTCCTGCTAGAATAATCGAAAAATCAAATCGATACTTTGTTAATAAAAAATAATTTGGCGTTATGTTGTATTCACTCTGTCAAATTCCGCCACATTAATTTTTAATTGGATATAATTCATTCGCTTAATTTATGAATGGGATTTTTGTAATGAATCTAGAATGTTTTTTTGTACATTAAAATGTGAGGACCATATTTTGTGAAGTTGTTGAGATGTTTTAATTAATTTGCATAGTGGAGGTCGTGTATGAAAATAAAAGAAGATGGCTACAAAGTAATAATTGATAACTTTGTATTTGATGGGCAAGTTGAACAAGATAATTTTTGCACTAAATGTAAGTTCAATCTAGTTTATTATGATGATTTTGATGCTTATTTCTGTCCGAAGTGTAATAGTTGGATAGAATCAAAGTGTAGTGACTCGAAATGTAAATACTGCTTTAAACGACCCGAAAAACCTTTACCCAACAAATAATGAAAGATAGAAAAAAGAGACAGACTCGTTTTTTTGTTCAAAGGTTGTTTAACAGGATTTGAAATTACATAATATTAATATAAGAATTGGTTACATTTAGTTAAAAATGTATATTATTCAATACAATAGAATTATATTTCTTTTTAATCCATTTGTTGGATACAATTATATTTTCTAAATGGGTATACTGTTTTAGATGCATCTTTTCCCTTCTGCACAAAGGGTTAAGGTGTGGAACATCACTTAAATGATTAAGTGGTGTTCTTTTTATTTTATGACCCTAAAATTACTTGTAAAACATCAGCGGGCAGCAATATCTATGATAATTATTTAGTAAGTACTACATTGCATTGCAAAGAGTAAATTATACTAAAAGGTAAATTTGTCGTAACAAAAAGGATAGGTTTAGCAGATATATCATTTTACTGCCAATCTATCCTTCTTCTTTTGCCTTTAAAATGTTTGATATTTAATAATTATAAAAAAGAGTCAATAATTTTATGGAGGAATACTCAATGTTTCAATCATTTATTCAAAGATTAACAATCTCTATTATTTCTGCAATAATTTTTTCTTGGATCTTAAGTTTATATTTTGGCTATACCCCGATGGAGGGGGAAATAAGTGAAACAAGCGGGTATTCATCTAAAACATTATTCTGGATGTTTATTGGATATTCATTTGTTATCTATGGGATTTTGGGAGTTATTATTTCTTGGATCATCGACACTAAAATTCAAAAACAATTAAACCAAGTAGTACTCTATTGTGTGAGCGGAGCAATCATAGGAGGAATAGTATACTTATTAACTTCTGCTGTTATGTATATGAATAGACTTCTTATTTTTATTTTGATTGGAATTTTTGCAGCACTTTTATACTTTATACTTCTGAAAATATTCAATTTGATAGTTTTCCAAATGACGAAACTCGACCTCTTTACAAAATAAATATGAGTTAGCAGGAACTTTTTGAAGGGAAACAGAATTTAGTATCTAAGCTAGATTAATCATTTAAAACTACAAAATGAAATTATAAAGGAGACATTGTTCATTTAGGTAGTCTTCCTAAGCTATTACTGAAAAAGGAAAGTCATATCAAAGTGTATGCTCATCAACCGTATAAACCTAAAATTCCAAGGAGAAGTACCTCTGAAAAAGATGGACATCTTGAGAACCCTCCTAGGGGCAAGTTGAATGAAACCTTAAAAGATGGGCAAGAATTACCGTATTGTGATGGAATTCATGTTGATTGCTGGGGTTTCAATGTATAGTATCAATGGAGTAGTTAATGAAGCTCAGCTTTCTTTAAAGAAATTCCTAGATTTCGATAAAGAATCTGGGATTTGTTACCACAGAGGTCTATCAAGGGAAATATTAAGGAACAAATTCAAAAATAATTTGATTTATTCAATTTTGGAGGTGTGGAAAAATGGCTTTTCAATCAAAAAATATTTTTATTAATTTACCTGTAAAAGATTTAAATAAATCTATACAGTTTTTTCGGGAGTTAGGTTTTGAGTTCAACCAGCAATTCAGTGATGAGACTACAGCCTCTATGATTGTTAGCGAAAATATTTTTGCATTACTCATGATAGAAAACCGTTTCAAAGAATTTACTAAAAAGGATATTACGGATACCTCAACTTCTGCAGAAGCGATTTTTTGTTTATCAGCTGAAAATCGGGAGCAAGTGGATATGCTAGTAAATCAAGCAATGGCGTCTGGTGGAACATTCTATAGTGACCCTCAAGATCATGGATTCATGTATGGATGGGGTTTCCATGATTTAGATGGACATATCTGGGAAGTAGTTTATATGGATGAAAGTGCAATAAATTAGAAAAGAGCTCGGTATTTTTAAATCGACTAAATCTTGAGAGTTTTAAAAGGCAGCAGAGTAATATGGATTGAGGATTTTTAGGCTATCAGGATGAATTTCTAGAAACCTTCAAAACAAAAAGAAAGCGTTTAGGTCGTAATTAACGGTTAGGATATGCAAATCGAGGTATTATTAAGGCCAGTTTGCATCCTAACCATTTTCAGTTAAAAACAAGATGGTCTCAACAAATTTGATGACTTTGTATATCTAATTTTTTGACTTAATATAAATAAATATTTTTTTGCTATAGGTTAAAAACATATAGATTAGAAAGACATTGATAAAAAAATAGAGCATATGAAAATGAGTTTGTGTAAAAATAGTTGGTGTAAAGAATGACCATGCTGATTGTATTTCTTGTTGCCCCTTATAGCTGACCCAACGAATTGGTCCTCCAAAATCATTAGATGGATAAGATACGAGAAATATAGAAAAGATGGTTAAGCAAATACTAGTCCACAATAATTTCTCTTTACTGGTTATTTTCATTTTAACACCTAATTTCATATTATTTATTATTTGAATCTATTGGTGGTGCTGAAAAAAGCAGGTGAGATTAATTAATTCTCCTTCTCATCCTTCCGCCCTATATAAGATTTACAATAAACTGGTATTAGGACTATAATAGCAACTATTAAAATTAGTTTAAGTGTATATTGATTGGAAGGGTCTCTATTATTGCCCATAAAGAGAAAACCAACCGTCAATCCAATAATAGTACTTAAGCTACTTGTTAGAATGTTTCTCAATTTATATACACCTCCTCTGTATTAATTGAAGGTCCTTTTAATTGATAATAGGTAACCTCGCATTTTTTACCCAATCCATAATAAAATTTTCTTGTCGAGGATTTAACTTAGAAGGTAGCTCATTTCTAGCAAAAAATTTATGTTCTCTGCATTCCTCTGATTCTTGTAATAATTCACCTTTAAAATCCAATGCTTTAAAAATAATTTGAACACTATAAACTTTATCTTTATTTGGATATTCTACAAAGCAACCTTTACCAGAATAAATTCCAAAAAGCTCTAAATTATAAACCTCTAAACCAGTTTCCTCAAAAACTTCTCTAATAGCTGTTTGTTGAAATGTTTCACCTAATTCCATTAAGCCACCAGGTATACACCAATTATCTACGTCTAGTCGATGCTGTAGTAATATTTTATGATCCCTTTCAATAATGACACCACAGCCTATTGTCATTAATGTTTCATGTCCAATAAAATTCCTCATAAATTGTATATAATTCATAGTTATAAAACCTTCCCATAGTAAAATAATATAACAACTGTATCAAATTTCCTGTTTCATGTCATCGGAAGTCTCCTAAAAAGGATAAGGTATACGTTTTTAAATAAATTTTATTATCACAAAAAAGAACCTACTAACTTTTTGACTTAAAAAGTAGCAGATTCTATGATGCTTTCATTTACTAGAAGTGATTCGTTTATACAGATAAGCTTATTTTAGTATGCCAGTACTTATAATCGATGTTTGTACATGAATATCAATTTCTAGATTTTTTAGAATTTTATCTGTTAATTCATTTGTCCATTGCCCATGATAATTCTTACGGAAATTTTCACTTAATCCGATTGGATCGATATTTTGTTCAATTGTTTTTTGAATAAAGTTTCGAATCTCTCGTTCAAATTGGTTACTAACATCTTTTTCAAGCTTTGATAATGTTAATGCTGATATATACATCAGTGTAATGATAATTGTTAAGAAAAAACCGAAAAAGCGTAGAACTCGCAGTAATGATGCTGTTGTCCAACGATTATAATAGTCCTCAATTAAAATGAACATTTCAAAAAAGGATGTTGGGCATATAATTGCTGATTGACTATTATCCATATAAACAGCGATTCTTCCATCAATTAGATACTGACTAACACTATCTGGTCGGACAGTCATATAATATTGTGGAAAAGGTGACAAAGGGTTGTCCTCTATTAATTGTTTCAATATAGAGATATCAGTAATTGAAGGGTAATTAATATTGTTAATGCGATGTTTAAGATTTTCTAAATTCTTGTGATTAGGGAATTAAAGCCAACTAATTTTCGTTTGGTATAATACTAGAAGACAGGATAGTTTAGGAAGAATAGAGGTGAATAATAAAGTGGAGTATATTCAAATGACAAGCAATCAGATTGAACAGGAGCATATATGCTGTGCACTTGGCGCTAAGCAATACGAGCAAGCAGTAAAGGAAAAGAAAAAATGGTTAATGGACCGTATAAACGATGGGTTGGTTTTTTATCGATTAAATGAACGTGCGAAGGTTTTTATTGAATATTTACCTGCACAGCATGCTTGGGCTCCTATTGAGGCACCGAATTATATGTATATAAATTGTCTATGGGTTTCAGGTAAATATAAAAATCAGCATCATGCTAGACGACTACTCGAAAGGTGTATAGAGGATGCACAAGCGCAGGGAATGGATGGGATTGTCCATATCGTAGGAAAGAAAAAGCTTCCTTTTTTAAGTGATAAACGTTTTTTTGAGCATTTAGGATTTAAAATTGTAGATCATGCAGCACCTTATTTTGAGCTAGCTGTCTATAAATTTAACGATGAGGCTATTGAGCCATCATTTAAATTACATACGAGCAATCTAAAATCTCATTATGATGGTATTAGCATATACTATACGGCTCAATGTCCCTTTGCTGTAGGTGTTATAAATGATTTAAGGGATACTGCTGAGAAAAATGGCATTTCCTTTCATGCTTACCAGCTAACCACAAAAGAAGAAGCACAGAATGCTCCTATTATTTGGACAACCTTTGGATTATTTTATAAGGGGCAGTTCGTGACACATGAAATTATGAGTGTCAACAAATTTGAAAAGTTTTTAAAAACATTATGAGTAAGTATTTACGCCCTTTTCAAGAATAGTAATATCACAGCAAAAACACAAATACCTAACAAAAACCCGAGGCTAATTGACCAAGAAAAAAAATCAAAAAAGATATATAAAAGAATTGTTGTAAACAAAAAGCCGAGAGCGATACCAGATAACTGTTTTTTGACATTCATTTCTATCTCTCCTAACATAATAAAAATTGCTCATAGTACTGTCTATATTATAGAGTATATCCATAATTTTGGGTAATTGGTAGAGAATGCGTTATATACATCCATATGTTTATAGGAAGGTGGTAATCATTTTGAAAATAAGCAAACAAAATGCAGAGCATTATAGTTGGGGAGAGTTATGTGATGGCTGGCATTTAGTTAAAAATAATGAGCTTAGCATTATTCATGAGCGTATGCCAGCTAAAACAGCAGAAATTAACCATTATCATCAACATGCACAACAATTTTTCTTTATGCTATCTGGCACCGCAATAATCGATATTGAGGGTGATTCTATTATTTTACAAAAAGGCGAAGGAATTGAAGTTCCACCGCTAACAGCGCATCAAATGCGAAATGATACAGGAGAGGATATAGAGTTTTTAGTTATTTCACAGCCTAATAGTAGAAGCGATCGTATTCCACTATAAGATGATGTTCATTCTTTTGCATGAGGTATTCACTTCCTGAGTCTATTATAGTAAATGAGACAAAGGGTAGGGGAGATGCTTACAATGAAAATTACTAGAATAAGGTTATACGCATATGATTTACATAAAATGAAGGATTATTATAGTACACAATTAGGATTTACATTAATAAAAAATACAGATGCTTATTTTACTGTTGCCGTTGGTGAAAGTGAAATCACGTTTGAAAAAATCCCTGTTTTTGTACAAAAGCAATATCATTTTGCTTTAAATATTCCATGTAATTTATTTCAACAGGCAAAAGGTTGGGTAAAAGAGCATGCGGAAATACTGTTTTCAACTGAAGAAGATGAAGTATATTTTGACACCTTGAAGGCCTTTTCCTGTTATTTTTATCTTCATTCAGTAGGTGTACAAACACCTACTGAATGAAGATAAAGCCTCCGGCGGATGTCACGGATTTTAAAAGGAATGAATTGTGCGGGCACAATTCAAAATCCGGACGCAATTACGCCAAGGCTAAATTGATAACCCAGAAGAAAATATTATAGAGCTTATTGCAAGACAGGAAGTAAATCCTAAAATAGATGCCATGTCTTTTTCATCGGAGCATGTGCTAAGCATCGGTGAAATGAATATCCCAACAGATACTATTCATTTAGTAGCAAATACATTAAAAGAATATGGGATTATACCAATGAATAATAATGAAATCCGCGCTGATAGTCTTACGTTTATGGGAAATTATGAGGATGGAGCAAATTTATTATTAGGACCAAGTGAACGTGTATGGTATTTTTCGAATAAAAAAGCAATAGTCAGTCCAATGGAGATAGAAATTAACAATCAACTACAACTACGTATGAATGAGAAAGCTGAGTTTACAATTACGCGACTATAAAAACATTGTCTACTAGATTAGATAACAAAAGCACTTATATTTGAAGCGTGATCCCAATGCCTGGATATGAGGTTATTTTATGAATAGTTGAATAAAGGAGTCCTATTTATTGAAAGCAAAAAGTGTTAAACTGTATGAATTTGGAAATCCTCTGGAGGTTTTAAAGTTTGAAAATAAAACGATTAAGCCTGCACAAGCACAAGAAATTCTCGTTCGAATGCTAGCACGACCTATAAATCCATCTGATTTAATACCAATTTGGGGCAAGTATGCTCATCGAATTTCTTTACCTACTATTCCTGGTTATGAGGGAGTAGGAATAGTAGAGGATATAGGTCCATCTGTTTCTCAAAATCTTATCGGTAAACGTGTCTTACCTTTACGAGGAGATGGGACTTGGCAGGAGATTGTTCAAACAAGAGCAGAATTTGCTGTACCAATTCCAGATTCAATAGATGATTTTACTGCAGCTCAAATGTATATTAACCCCATGACGGCTTGGGTTACTTGTGCAGAAGTACTAAAACTACGATCAAATGATGTTTTATTAGTGAATGCCTGTGGATCTGCTATCGGTCATATTTTTGCTCAGTTAGCAAAAATAATTGGTTTTCAGCTTATTGCGGTAACGAGAAATAATAGATATACAGACGATTTACTTCAGCTTGGCGCTTCCTATGTCATAGATACCTCTATCACACCGCTCTATGAGACAGTGATGGAAATTACCAATGGCAGGGGTGCTGATGCTGCTATTGATTCCATTGGAGGAGTAGTTGGTAACGACCTTGCTTTCTGTGTAAAACCTGGAGGAGAATTTTTAGCAATTGGTCTATTATCAGGTGTACAAGTGAATTGGCAAAGTATTGTGAAGGAGGCTAATGTTAAGGCCAATATGTTTCATTTAAGACATTGGAATAAGCAAGTCTCGGTAGAAAGATGGCAAGATACATTTCATCAATTAATAAGCTTAGTGAATAGTGGTATGTTAAAAATGATGGCAGTTGATTCTCATTATGATTTGTTAGATATCCAAAAAGCAATAAAGGTTGTGGAATCGTCCAAAACAACTAAAGGAAAGATTTTTCTAACAAGCTATTAAAATCTTGAAAAGAAACGAAGGGCAAGTTGCTATACCCTTCGTTTTTTATTATCAATGTATTTCTTAAAATAAATCCGTTGATAAATAACGAAGACCAGTATCAGGAAGGATGACCACTATCCTTTTTCCTTCGTTCTCAGGACGTTTTGCAAGAACTGTAGCAGCGAATAAGGCAGCACCTGATGAGGTACCTACTAAAAGACCATCTGATTTCGCTACTGTACGAGCGGCTTCATAGGCTTGAACAGTTTCTACTTCAAGCACTTCATCAATGATCTCTAAATGAACATTCGATGGAACGCGTGCCGCTTCAGCGTCAGAGAAGCGGTGAACACCCGTGATTTCAATAATATCTGGATTATCGACGGTTGCAATGGAGTTAATAGCTGGCTCTACACCTATAATTTGAATATTGGGATTTTTAGATTTTAAGAAGGCGCCTGCACCACTTATTGTCCCACCTGTTCCTATTGAGGCTACAAAAATATCAATATCACCGTCCGTATCATCCCAAATCTCAGGACCTGTTGTTAGCTTATGAATGTTTGGGTTGGCCTCATTGTCAAGTTGATTGAGAAATACTACATTTTCCTCTCGATCAATGACGGTTTCTCTAAAAACTTTAATTGTTTCCACAAAATCACCATCTGTTTCCTCAAAGGCTGCTACCATTTCTGGAACATCAGAAAATGGCACTACCTCAGTTCCATATGCCTTCACAACCTTTGTACGCTCCTCACTTACCCCATCCTGCATGTAAATCCGCAGCTTATAACCTTTTGCGGCTGCAATTGCCGCTAAGCCAATACCAGTATTTCCACTTGTCGTTTCAATAATTGTTTTGTCCTTTGTTAAAACACCACGAGCTTCAGCATCCTCGATCATAGCTTTCGCAATACGATCCTTCACACTATTAGCTGGATTAAAGTATTCTAGTTTCACAATTATTTCGGCTTCTAGCTGTTGCTCTTTAACATATTGATTTAAGGCCAAAAGTGGAGTATGCCCAATTAACTCCGTAATGGATTGCTTTATTTTATTTGCAATTACTTGACCCATCCGATCCACTCCTTTTTACCTACTTAACAAACTTGAATTGTAGGAATTAAACGAATCTTATCATTTGAAACTTTTTTGAGCAATGATATTCCTAATAGAAAGATTTAAAAGGCTGATAGAAATAATTAATGTATTCGTAATATCAACTTTTTAATTATGCAAATTCATTTTTGAAAAATGTAGGTAAAATTTGGTGAAAATTTTCTCGCTGCTTAAAAATAAAATCCTTACATTGGTATTTTTGGAAAGCCCATAAATCAGTTATGATAAATATAGTTGATGTTTGCATGGGAGGAAAGAAATGAAAGAGACAATATCTGAGATTTGTATAACTGCGGAAACAAAAATAACAATGATGAAGCAAAGACCTGTCAATTATTTATTGCAAGCAATTTTAGGTGGTCTTTTTATCGGCTTTGGCATATTGCTTATTGTTACAATTGGTGGTTTGTTTGATCCTGCTGGTGTACCAAGTATGAAGGTTGTACAAGGTTTATCATTTGGCGTGGCGCTTAGTATGGTTATGATGGCTGGTGCAAATTTATTTACGGGGGATAATTTAGTTTTAACGATTAGTACATTATCCAAAAAATCTACACCCCTAGAAATGATAGGTATTTGGACATTTAGCTACATAGGAAATTTTTGTGGCTCCCTATTAAGCGCTGGTTTATTTTTTTATGCAGGGCTTGCGGTGGGAGACACAGCTGCTTATATTGAGAAAATAGCGGCTGTTAAGATGAATGCTGGATTTATTGCACTTTTATGCCGAGGAATCTTGTGTAATCTGCTTGTCTGCTTAGCAGTATGGTGTGCCTATAAATTAAAAACAGAAATTGCGAAGTTAGTCATGATTTTTTGTTGTATTTTTCCATTTATTACGGCGGGTTTTGAGCATAGCATCGCCAATATGACATTGTTTTGTCTTGCTCTTTTTATACCTCACGGTGAACTTGTATCGTTTGCGGGAGCCATAGCCAATTTAGTACCTGTCACAATTGGAAATATAATTGGTGGAGCAATTATTGGCATTATTTATTGGATAAATAGTAGAGAAAGATTTTAAAATAATGAAATTTTAGAATGTCGTTTATAAAAGTAGTAGAGAAGTCTATTATGATTCTATAGCTAGGACTCGTTCTTTTGATATTTTGACTTTAAAATAAATCCTAGATAGAATGGAAAGAAGAGTGGTATATGTAATACTACTTTCTTTTCCTACAATGATAACAATGCTAAGAAATTTATAGATAGAATGAAGAATGATAGAGAGGAGGAGGACAAAAATGGGGCAGGAAGTGAACCAACATACCATTCTTCAAGCAATTTTGGAGCTGTCTACGCAAATGCAGATTATGAAATCTGATCTTCAGCATCAAATTGAAGCGGTGGAAGTTAGATTAGTAAAAAAGATTGATGCGGTTGAAAGAAGATTAGAAGAAAAAATTGATGCGATTGAAAGAAGATTAGAGGAAAAAATTGATGCAGTTGAAACTAGATTAGAAGAAAAAACAAATTTACTGCAAAGCAGATTAGATTCAGTAGAACAAAATTTAAGTCAGAAAATAGATAGTATGGATACGAAGATGGAAATATTATCTCTTGAATTACTTGACACAAAAGCGGATGTACGTATGCTGAAGCGAGCAAAATAAATTTTAATTACCGTATCCTTCGAGGCTACGGTTTTTTTATCTACATGAACAGGCAACTCCAGGCCTTTACTCCAGAATTAGTGTAGTAGAAGGTGTATAAACAGGAGTATAGCCTGCACTTAGGGATGAGAAAACATCTCTAATTCACTTTATGGTATAATTTTTTTGAAATACATGGTCTAGAGGAGTGACAACATTGTTAAAAACAGAGGTATTTGAACAATTAAAAAAGGCGATGAGAGAAAAGGATGCATTGGCAAAAGGCGTATTGTCGCTTTTGAAATCTGCCTTAGATTTAGCGGAGAAGGAAAAGGGAGAGGTTTTATCCTCTGAAGAAGAAATTGCTATTATCAATCGCGAGGTCAAACAAACAAATCAGGCTTTAGAGGGTGCCCAAAATGCAGGTAGAGCTGATTTAATTGAAAAAGAGGAAGCGAAATTAGTGCTATTAAAATCATTCTTGCCGAAGCAATTAACGGAAGAAGAAGTTGCAGAAAAGCTAGCAGCGGCTGGAATAGTAAAGGGAATGGGCATGGGAGACGCAATGAAAATTGCAAAACCTTTGTTAACAGGCCAAGCTGAAGGTGCTGTTATTTCAAAAGTTGTGAAGAGTATTATTTAATTTAACAAAGAAACGAATTTCCTATTGGATAGGGAAATTCGTTTTCTTTTATAATAGGATTTTAATCCAACTGTTGCTAATTAAAAAAAATAAGAGTACACTATTAATTAACCACTGGTTAAATTAGGAGGGTAATATGTCACCGCGCAAACCATCAACACAGGAATTAACAAAAGAAATGATTATACATGAAGCACATAAACAATTTATCGCGAAGGATTTTCACCATGTATCGATGCGCAGTATTGCAAAGGAGATTGGCTGTAGTCATGGGGCGATATACTATCATTTTAAAAATAAAGCCGAAATATTTTATGCTATTTTAGGTGATTATTTTTCAGAATTAAATACTACATTAGATACTACAGTGAATGGTCCTGAAGATAGTTCTACTAAATTGAAGCATATTTTTGTAGGCTATATGGCATTTGGTTTAAATAATCAAAGTCAATATGAATTAATGTTTATGGTGAGGGACAAAGAAATTGACGGACTCTCTCAAGAGGCAGCCAACCTTAGTTATGAAAAATTTGCACAATCCGTACAAGCTTTAGCAGAAAAGGAACTGCTGCTTTCAGATATCCATTCTACATTTATTGCGCTGCATGGATTTGTAGCACATTACCGTCATTATGTTAAAAATTATGAGGAAGCAATGACAGCAGTAGATGTACATGCAAGATTTCTTCTCAAGGCATTAATTAATGATTAGTTCTAGGTACAATTATCTAGAACTATCTTTAAGTTCTTATTTGACCAGTGGTTAATTAAAGGGGGAATTATAATGAAAACAGCTTTAGTTATCGGAGCATCTGGTGGAATGGGTTATGCTCTTGTAAATGAATTAGTAAGCCGACAAGTAAAGGTGAAGGCATTTGCACGACGCAAAGAAAAACTAGTTGCATTATTTCGCCATTCCAGGAATGTTGAAATCATTGCAGGTGATATTTTTAATGAACAAGATATTAGTCAAGCATCAAAAGGAGTGGATGTTATTTTTCATGCAATAAGTTTTCCATATCAGGATTGGGAAAAGCTCCATATACCGTGTCTGGAGATGGTGTTAAAAATAGCTGAAAACCAAGGAGCGAGGATTGCACTTGTCGATAATATATATGCATATGGGAAACAATCGCTCATTGGTGTTACTGAGGAGACAGAGAAGAGCCCACATTCAAAGAAGGGAAAAATTCGGTTGGCTATGGAAAATAAATTAAAAGAGAGCCATGTACCTTCCCTAATTGTTCATTTCCCAGATTTGTATGGACCAAATGCAGAGAATACCATACTGTATGAAACATTAAAAAATGTTGTACAAGGTAAAAAAGCTAATTTTGTTGGAAATATGCAGGTGAAGAGGGAATTCCTTTATACTGTTGATGGTGCAAAGGCTATGGTTGAACTAGCGTTAAGAGAAGATACATACAATCAAAATTGGAATGTGCCAGCTACACATACTATTTCCGGGGTACAATTAGTAGAAATTCTAAGCGAATTAACAGGTTACAAGAAAGGGATCCGAACTATATCTAAAGGAATGATACAATTAATCGGAATCTTTTCTCCGTCCATGAAGGAAGTGGTTGAAATGTTTTATTTAACAGAAGAGCCAGTCATTTTAAGTGGACAAAAATATGAGAGAGAAATTGGTCCTTTACCACGTACTTCTTATAAAGCTGGTCTAGAAGAAACCATTTCATGGATGCAACTGAAGAAAGGATAATACCAACAGCCATAAAAAATCCGCTATATTTCTGAGAAAGTATAGCGGATTTTATGATGAAGAACGATTTTAGTTTTTATAACTGAAATTTTTGTATGATATGACGAAGCTGTTGAGCCATCTCCGCTAAATTATTTGAAGATGCAGTAATTTCTTCGATGCTGGCAGATTGTTCTTCAGATGCTGCTGCTACATTTTGAATATTTCCAGATGCCTGAACGGCTACTACGCCAACTTCTTCTACAGAATTAGCAATGCTATTCACGCCTTGATTCATATTGGTAATGATCGTATTGACATGATTCATTTCCTGTGTTAGCTCCAGAATATGTGCATTAATTTCTCCAAAGGCCTCACCAGATGCATGAAAGGTTGTTGAGCTTTCCACGAGATTACTGCTGCTAATTGCCATAGATTTTACAGCCTGTGTAGACTCCTCTTTAATGGTTTCAATACGTGTTCGAATACTGTTAGTTGCTGCTAATGATTGGTCAGCAAGCTTACGTACTTCTTCTGCAACAACGGCAAAGCCCTTACCATGTTCTCCAGCTCTTGCTGCTTCAATAGATGCATTTAACGCGAGTAAATTGGTTTGGTCCGTAATTTCGTTAATTAAGGTCACGATATCACCAATTTCATTCGTGTATGTACTTAAACGTTCCACGACTACTGAAGTCTCTTGAATAGCAGTAGAGGTGATAGCCATTTTCTCAGTCGCACTTTGAATTGTTGTATTGCCTTTTTCAGAAATAGTGGATGCACTGACAGCCTTTGCTGCCACATCATTAACGCTTGAAACCACTTCAGCCATCTTTGTAGAGATTGTTGAAATATGATTTTCTACCTCTTCAATGGAGGAGGTTTGCTTTTCTGAACCAGCTGCAACTTCCTGCATGGAAGATGTAATTTGCTGTATGGATGCACTTGTTTGCTCAGAGCTTGCTGTTAATTCCTCTGACATGGCAGCTACTTGCTCAGCATTTTCAGCGATTTGCTGAATAAGTAATCTTAAATCTTCTGTCATATTTTCGATGCCCGCAGAAAGCTGTGCGATTTCATTGGACCCTTTCATTTGTAGAGGTTCAACAGCTAAATCTCCCTTGGCTACCCTGCCAACATAACCAGTTATTTTTTTTATTGGTTTTGTAATACCAATGCTAATGAAATAAGCGACAATAATCCCTAATAAGATAAAAATCACAGTCATAATGATACATATCCAAAGTGTCTCTGTTTGCAGCTTAGAAATAAAGGAAGCATCCATATCTATACCGAATAAAATATCTGTGTTTTTAAATGGTATGAAAATGGATTTATGAATACCATATTCATCTTGATAAATATCGCTTGTTTGTGTAGAAGCAGAGTCTATAGCGACATTCATTTTTTCATCGAAAACATAATCTTCTTTGTAATTATCTTTATTGCTTAAAGCGACAATATGCTCCTTTCCATTAGAGCGGGAAAGGATATACGCATTTTCAATATCGTATTTTTTAACTGTGCCATTTAATTGCTTTAGTAGTTGTTCATATTTTTGAGGATTCCCGTTGTCTGCAGCAATGACATCATTTTTTTCTATATCTTCAAAAATAGAATTAGACACAATTTCTAATGATGACTCAAACTGTGTAATAACAAAATTATCGATAATTCGATAAGACGTTATGAATAGTACCACACTAAATATGATAGAAATAAGAGCAATGGGAATGGTAAAACTTGCAATATATTTATAGAGTAAAGAACCCTTTAATTTATTTATTATATTCAACTTTGGCATCCTCCAATACTTGCAGCTTTTGTTGCAGGAAATGAATCATATCACGAATATGTTCTGTTTCAGTATAGGGAGAAATAGCAAAGAATTTTGCTGCTGCAACTGGCATTTGTTGATTTGTATCACTTGTGCTGACAGTGCAAACACGTGTTGTATCACCGAAAAATACTTCGTCTCGATCCTCTCCTATGATCTCAAATAAAGAGGCATTCATCGCATTTATATATTCAATTTGGTCTTGTCTATAACCACCTGCCTGCTCGGTGTGCCAATTATAGCCTTCTGGATATAAACGAAAGGCTGTAACGGGTCCAATATTCGTTTCATTCACTACTTGCAGCATAGGTGCATGCTCAGCTAATTGTGCACGGAATGCTAAATTAACACGCACATAATTGGCTAATATTTGTTGATAACCTTCTTTACCAAATGCCTGTAAAGCTGCATAAATAGCTATCGAACTTCCCATTCGTGAGCACTCTAATGTATAACCTGTATGGTAGGAGCCATAACCGCGATTGCCGACGTATGGTGTATCAAAGTCCTCAATATCAAGTAACTGTAGACTGTTACCTTCTTTTATTAAGAATAGACTTGTTAAATACGGTGTCTGACCAAGTTTTTGGAAGTCAAAGCATAGACTATCTGCGATTGCTAGATGCTGCATACGTGTACGAATATTTGCTAGTTCCTGTAATACATCTGCCTCTAATTGAAGAGGATTTGCAGTAAAGTCGTAATCGTTGAAAAATGCGTAAAAGCCTCCCAGAGCGGAATCGGCATGGATATGTATTGGTTTTAAAGCATATTTCTTCTCAAGCCCATTAGTGACCTCTTTAATGGCTTGTACATCATCAATAGCAAATTGATCCGTAGCACCTGTCGTGGCTACTATATAGACTGGAATTCCACCGTTTTCGATAACCTCTGTCATTCGATTCTGTAAATCATTGATATCCATGGAATGATCTTTTCCAGCTTTTACACGAATTAAATGTTTGCTTCCTATACCTACTGCTTCCACAGATTTTAATAGGCTATAATGTGCATTTTCTGATGCAAAGCAATATAAATTATTTGGAATACCATCTTCCTTTGCCTGTGGAAATTGCTTAGCAATGGCAAGACGAAGACCACTAAATACAGCCCCTTGACCACCCCAAGTTGTATAGCCAAAACTTTTAGTATAATCATAGCCTACTAACTTCGACATCATTGCTATAACTTTTACTTCGCACTCTGCGGCAGCAGGTCCATATACATCCCATAGATTGTTACCGTTCAGGAGGGCATTTGTAAACTGACCCAATATACCGGGGATGCTGGCCATTGGTAAAACATTCGTGACAAAATTACGCGTATGATAAGGATGTCCTTGCATCAATTGTGTAAGCTCTTCTACAACCTGATCGAGTCCAACACCTGTATTTGCTATTTGATTGTCTTGCATTAATTCTTGGTAAAAATTAGAGGAGCGCTCTTTCATTGGTCCAAGAGACGTTTTATTAGGATTTTTTAATGCATCTAGAGAGGAAACAATTTTCTCTAATAGCGATAAAAATTTTTCCCTTTGCTGGATATTTCCATCTTCACTTTGGAATAATTGTTGGATTTTTTTCATATTCATCATCCTTTGTAGTTCATATTTCCTCTATTTTTTGTTCTTCAAAAATAGGTCGTTTTTCTAAAATTATAATAACATAAAATAACAAAAAATGAATTTATATTTTCCTAGAAAAATATTATTTTACATTTCTGAATAATCCGATTTGTTTTGGAGGAAATATGAAAATTATTATTAAGATGTATGATTTTTAAAAAATATATCTTTATAAGGTTTTTTAGACCGTTTATAAGCAGATTATTACAAAAAATGAGGAAAAGAGATTTTTATGAAGATGAATGGAAGTTATTGAAATTACTATTTTAATAATAGTTTTGAAATGAAATAATAATTAGAAAATTGTAATACTTTTAGACTATTTATCATAAAGATTGATAAATAGAGCGACACACTTTAAATAGTAATCTGCTATTCATGAAAAAAGAATCTGCATTACTTGTGCAGATTCTCTGATTTGTCCTGAAGCTCTTTGATGGTGACAAAGCGGTAACCATCCTCAGAAAGTGATTGCAAAATACCTTCAATCGCTTGCAGTTCATTGTCTGTATTGTCATACATGGGATGCATTAAAATAATCGAGCCAGGTTGTATATACTCTTTCACATAGTTAATTTTTTCATCAGGCGTTGAATAGAAGGAGTCAGGCTCCGAATTCCACGTTATTGTATCACGATTTGTTTTACTTAAATAAATCGGAAATCCCAATAACTTTTTCCCATATGGCGGTCGAACAGGTGGGATTTCTGAATAGCCAATACTTTTTATAAGCTCATCTGTTTTTTCTATTTCATTTTTGTAAAAGGTAGAGCTTTTAAAGACCATTCGCTTATGAGAATAGGTATGATTGCCAATTTGATGACCAGCATTCACAATTTTTTTGCCCTCTTCTAAATTTTTTTCAATATCCTTTCCAATTAAAAAAAAGGTTGCTTTAGCGTCATAGTCATCCAGTAATGCTAAAATGGCGCTGACATTTTTAGCTGGGCCGTCATCAAAGGTTAGTGCTACAACCTTGTCTGTAGTGTCAAGATGAGAGGTAATTTTGCCAAAAAGTTGATAGTCTCTAGCATTCATTAACTTATAGGCACTAAATGCCAAAACAACAATGATTATAATAACAATTCCTACATAAGCAATTTTCTTTTTCAGCGTTAATCCCCCTTGCTATTTATTTTATTTCGAAAAAAGTCTTACATATATTTCTGAAAAATTGCTACTGATCAATACTCATTGTATGAGGAGACATGGTGTGACAATCATTCAGTCGTGCAGGTTATATAATGTTCATCTAATAACTACAATAAATAAAACGCATTTGTGTATATAACTTTCTAAAAAATGAGGTGTACATGATGTCTAATGATATGCTTCTAGCTGAAGGTCAGTCAAAGGGTAGTCGATTGCGTAAAATATGGTTTGTTGTAGTGTTATTGTTTATATTAGTGACTGGCGTTATTGTACTTTACTATTTATTGAATAAGGATTTAAATTTTGAAACCTATAAAACAGTTGTCGGTAAAACCACTGAAAACAGCCTTGGAAGCTTGACCTTAAATGAAGTAATAGTGGATGACAATCAGGTTTTATTAAACGCTACCTTTAAACCAGAAAAGGATACACATTTCGAATATCAAATTTTCTTCTTTCCACAAGTTTTGATTAATGGAAAAGAGTTTACCGTAAGGAATGGAGGGCAGTCCATTGCACAATCGGATAAAACCTATACCATTTACAGCAGCGTCAAATTAAGTGAATTACCAAAAGATGAAACATTAAATTTAGATATTCGCTATAATGACTGGAACGGGAAAAAGGCGATTGACGAGCCATGGAACTTTCAAGTAGAAGCATCACAGAAGCAATTACAAGAAGATAGGAACGTTTTTTCAGTGAAAAAAAAGGTGAAGCTAATAGATGGCCAACAAATAACGATTGACAAGGTTGTTTCTACTCCAATATCAACAACAATTTATTTTCATTCTGACACAGCCCTGAATGATGCTATACAATTTAATATTCAATCTAGATCAGGAGAATTATGGCGCATTGACGCAGCGTATCCATTAAATGAAGGCTATACAAAATGGGGAGTTCGACTCGATTCCCTATATTTGACAGAAAAAAATTATCATTTAATTCCAATAGCTACAGGCGGAAATGACCTTGGTTCAAAAATTAAAATTACAAAAAAATAAGAAATATTTAAAGCTCTGCTGGATCATTTTTTAATCTTTACAATACTTTAATCTAAAAGTACGATTCCACCATGTAAGATAATGATATATTACATGGAAAGTAGTGAGGCTGTTGCGAAGGTTATGGGAGATCTTTTTAGTTTCCTTTAAATTAGGCTGTACTTCCTTTGGTGGACCAATTGCACATTTAGGTTATTTTCAAAATGAGTATGTTGAAAAGCGTAAGTGGTTATCAGCAAATGATTACAGTCAACTTGTAGCGCTTAGCCAATTTCTACCTGGCCCAGCATCGAGTCAAGTAGGAATGGGTATTGGCTTAGTAAGAGGGGGAATAGTTGGGAGTTTAGCGTCTTTTATTGGCTTTACATTACCGTCAGTTTTGCTGCTGATTGCATTCGCATATTTTTCGACGCAGATAGAGATGGGCTGGGTCCATGGCTTAAAGTTAGTGGCTGTTGCGATTGTTGCACAGGCAATTTTGGATATGTCCAGGAAGTTGATTGCTAGCAAATGGCATTTAATAATAGCCTTGTTTGCACTTGGAGCAGTCCTTTTATGGATACATCCATTGTCACAGGTAATGGTTATAAGTCTTGCTGCCCTTATAGGCTTTCGATTTATTAAAATAACAGGTGAAATGGATCATCATGTAACAGGTGTACCTATTTCCAAAAAAGTGGGATTCATTTTATTAACATTGTTTTTCATACTCCTTATTGGTTTACCGGCTGTTAGTCCATTTCTGCAGCATGAATGGTTTATGTTGATCGAAAAGTTTTATCTATCAGGTGCCTTAGTATTTGGGGGCGGTCATGTAGTATTGCCCTTGTTAGAAGTTCAATTTGTACAAAGTGGACTGATGAGTTCTTCTGATTTTTTAACAGGTTACGGAATGACCCAGGCTGTCCCAGGTCCATTATTTACGTTTGCCTCTTACATAGGTATGATGATTGCTGGAGTACCGGGGGCCATTATAGCAACAATAGCTATTTTTCTTCCTGCTTTTTTACTTATAGTCGGGGCAATGCCATTTTGGCTAACACTTAATCAATTTCCTAGATTAAGAGGGGCAATAGCAGGTGCAAATGCAGCGGTTGTGGGAATATTAGCGGCAGCTTTTTTTCATCCTATTGCTACAGAGACAATTGAAAATGGGTTAGATATTGTGATATCAGCCATTTTTTTATGGTGCTTAATGCGATGGAAAATGCCACCTTATTTACTGGTGCTCATTGGACTTTGCATAGGAATCATACGTTATTAAGAATACACTTTCAAAATCAAAACCATGAATCTTAGTGGTTTTGATTTTTTTGTGATAAAAGGACTCTTTGAACGGTCATTCAATACACATACTTTTCTTAGATGGATTCATGGCGTTCTATTCTTTGTTTGTTTATAATGTAAAAATGGAAAAAGACTTTATTAGAAAGAAGGGATAGCTATGGCACGAGGTGTTTACATTCATATTCCTTTTTGTCATCAAATCTGTAATTACTGTGATTTCAATAAATTTTATTTTAAAAATCAACCTGTTGATGAATATATAGAAACGCTGGGCAAGGAGATGGCGCTTGCCCTACAAAAATATCCTGACCATTTTAAACAAATCGAAACCATCTTTCTCGGTGGGGGAACACCGACTGCGTTATCTCCTAAGCAATTAGAAAAACTTCTTGAGCTTATTCATGCGTATATTCCTATGAACAGTGTGACAGAATTTACATCAGAGGCTAATCCAGACGAGCTGTCAGAGGCGAAATTGCAGGCATTGTTTGCTGGAGGTGTCAATCGTTTAAGTATGGGGGTTCAATCCTTTGATCAGGCGTTATTAAAGAAAATTGGACGTACACATAGTAACGATCATGTTTATGAAACAATTACCTTGGCGAAAAAGGTAGGTTTCCACAATATAAGCATTGATTTAATGTATGGTCTACCTGGGCAAACAATGGAGCAATGGGAGGATTCCTTAGGAAAGGCCTTCGCCTTGGAGTTACCACATATTTCTGCATACTCATTAATAGTGGAGCCAAAAACGATTTTTTATAATCAATACACAAAGGGGAAGTTACATTTACCAACTGAAGATCTTGAAGCGGATATGTATGGTGTATTGATGAATCAGATGGAAGCTCATGGGCTGCAACAATACGAAATTAGTAACTTCGCGCAATCTGATTTCAGTTCCAGCCATAACAAAATTTATTGGGAAAATGATGAATATGCAGGCTTTGGTGCTGGTGCGCATGGATATGTAGCTGGTGTCCGCTATTCCAATCATGGACCATTAAAAAAATATATTGAGGCAGTAAATAAAGGCGAGCTACCAATTGTCTATGAGCATATTGTGACAGAGAATGAAAAACGTGAAGAACAAATGTTTTTAGGTCTGCGAAAAACAGAGGGGGTATTACACCATATATATGAAGAAAAATTTAATGAAACGATGTTTACTCGATATCGTCATGTTATCGAAAATCTAGTATCAGAAGGTCTTTTGGAACACGATCCGATTGGAATTCGTCTTACACGAAAAGGTCGTTTTGTAGGTAATGAAGTATTTCAACAATTTTTGCTAGAAGATTGAGCGATATCGTTGACATAAAATGTGGGATTTGATAACTTAATAATAGTATTAGCACTCCTCTTAGCTGAGTGCTAACAGAGGTGATAATCATGCTAACCAATCGGCAATTACAGATATTGCAAGTCATTGTAGACGACTTTATTATGTTTGCACAGCCGGTAGGTTCTCGCCAAATCTCCAAAAAGCAAGAGATTACATTTAGTCCAGCCACAATTCGAAATGAAATGGCGGATTTGGAGGAATTAGGTTTTTTAGAAAAAACACATACTTCCTCTGGTCGAGTGCCTTCGGAAAAGGGTTATAGATTTTATGTAGATCATTTGTTGAGTCCACAGGGGATTAATTCTAGGGATATTCAGCAAATCCAATCAATTTTTAATGATCGCCTAGTAGAAGTAGAGCATATTATCCGAAAGTCAGCCAATATTTTATCAGAGCTGACATCTTATACATCGATTCTTTTAGGACCTGATGTACAGAGACATCGTGTTAAACGATTCTCAATTGTGCCGCTCTCTAGTGATACAGCAGTAGCGATTATCGTAACGAATAACGGGCATGTGGAAAATCGTATGTTTAGTTTACCTCCTGGTTTTACCGCTTCTGAATTAGAGAAGATGGTTAATATTTTGAATGAACGCTTAATCGGTGTGTCATTAGAAGACCTTCATACAAAGCTTGAGGCTGAAGTATTAGCGGTTTTACAGCAGCATGTGAGATCTGCGGATGACTTTATCCACTCACTTGTTACAGCCACGATGCATAATTCGGAAAGTAAAATTTTCTATGGTGGAAAAACGAATATGTTCAATCAGCCCGAATTCCACGATTTAAATAAAGTCCGGATGATTTTGGACTTAATGGAAAAGAACAGCCAAGTGCAATCGCTTTTCCATCCCAATGAATCGGGCATTCAAATTCGTATAGGCTCAGAAAATAAACAACTAGAAATGGAAAACTGTAGTGTCATTACGACCACTTATTCAATTGGTGAAGATCAACAAGGGGCTATTGCGATTATTGGTCCAACACGGATGGATTACAAACGTGTTGTTGCTTTACTAGACGTATTGCGCTTGGATTTAACACAGGCCTTTACGAAGAATCGTAGTGATTGATAATGAGGAGGATTCAAGTGACTGAAACAACTGATAACAAGGATCTTGTACAAGAAGAAGTACAGGATGAGAAAAATGTACAAGCTGAAAATTTATCGACAGAAGAAGATGTAGTAGTACAACAAGAAGTAGAATTGACAATCGAAGAGCAGTACGAAGCAAAGCTAGTAGAGTTACAAGCAAAGCTAGACGACGAGGAAAATCGTCATCTACGCCTACGCGCTGACTTTGATAATATGCGCCGTCGCCATCAACTAGATCGTGAGTCGGCTGAAAAATATCGTGCTCAAAGCTTATTATCAGATTTGCTGCCAGTATTAGATAATTTTGAACGTGCCTTACAAGTTGAAGCAACATCTGAAGAAGCTGCTTCTATTGTAAAAGGCATTGAGATGGTCTATCGTTCTCTGATTGAAGCAACAGAGAAGGAAGGTCTGCAAGTAATTAAGGCTGAAGGTGAGCCATTTGATCCAAATATTCACCAAGCTGTGATGCAGGAACAAGATAGTGAAAAAGACACTGGTGTTGTATTACGCGAGCTGCAAAAAGGGTATATCCTAAAGGATCGTGTATTACGCCCAACAATGGTATCTGTGAACGAATAGTCATAGCACTATTTAGTCAATTAAAATCAGTTAGAAAACGCATCCCTTGCGTTGAAATAATAGGAGGAAATTTTAATGAGCAAAATTATCGGTATTGACTTAGGAACAACAAACTCTTGTGTTTCTGTACTTGAAGGTGGAGAACCAAAAGTAATTCCAAATCCAGAAGGCAATCGTACAACACCATCTGTTGTTGCATTTAAAAACGGTGAACGTCAAGTTGGTGAAGTAGCAAAACGTCAATCAGTAACAAACCCGAACACAATTATTTCTATTAAATCAAAAATGGGTACAGCTGAAAAAGTAACAGTGGAAGATAAAGACTACACGCCACAAGAAGTATCTGCAATGATTCTTCAATACTTAAAAGGCTATGCAGAAGACTACTTAGGGGAAAAAGTAACAAAAGCAGTTATTACAGTTCCTGCTTACTTTAATGATGCGCAACGTCAAGCAACAAAAGATGCTGGTAAAATCGCAGGTCTTGAAGTAGAGCGTATTATCAACGAGCCAACTGCTGCTGCACTTGCGTATGGTTTAGACAAGCAAGACCAAGATCAAAAAGTTTTAGTATTTGACCTTGGTGGTGGTACATTTGACGTTTCTATTCTTGAATTAGGTGATGGTGTATTCGAAGTATTAGCAACAGCTGGTGATAACAAACTAGGTGGGGACGATTTCGATGATGTGATTATCGATTATCTAGTAGCTGAATTCAAAAAAGAAAATGGCATTGACTTATCAAAAGATAAAATGGCGATGCAACGCTTAAAAGATGCAGCAGAAAAAGCGAAAAAAGATTTATCTGGTGTAACTTCAACACAAATTTCTTTACCATTCATTACAGCAGGCGAAGCAGGTCCATTACACTTAGAAATTTCTTTAACACGTGCAAAATTTGACGAAATTACATTACCATTAGTAAATCGTACAGTTGGTCCAGTACGTCAAGCATTATCTGATGCAGGTCTTTCAACAACTGAAATTGACCAAGTTATTTTAGTTGGTGGTTCTACTCGTATTCCAGCAGTACAAGAAGCAGTACGTAAAGAAACTGGTAAAGAGCCTCACCGTGGAGTAAACCCTGACGAAGTTGTTGCGATGGGTGCTGCTGTACAAGGTGGCGTATTAACTGGTGATGTGAAAGACGTTGTTCTACTTGACGTAACACCACTATCACTTGGTATTGAAACAATGGGTGGCGTGTTCACAAAATTAATTGACCGTAACACAACAATTCCAACATCTAAATCACAAGTATTCTCTACAGCAGCTGACAATCAACCAGCAGTAGATATTCACGTACTACAAGGTGAACGTTCAATGGCAGCAGACAATAAAACATTAGGTCGCTTCCAATTAGCAGATATTCCACCAGCACCACGTGGTATTCCACAAATCGAAGTAACATTCGATATTGATAAAAACGGTATCGTATCTGTTAAAGCGAAAGATCTTGGTACAAACAAAGAACAAACAATTGTAATCCAATCTGATTCTGGTCTATCTGAGGAAGATATTGAACGCATGGTAAAAGATGCTGAAGCAAATGCTGAGGCAGATACTAAACGTAAAGAAGAAGCAGATCTTCGTAACGAGGCAGATCAACTAGTGTTCCAAGTAGACAAAACAATTGCTGACTTAGGTGAGCAAATTACAGAAGACGAGAAAAAATCTGTTGAAGATGCTCGTGATGAACTGAAAAAAACGCTTGAAGCAGGCGAATTAGAAGGCATTAAATCTGCTAAAGAAAAACTAGAAGGCGTTTTACAGCCATTAGTAATGAAAGTATATGAACAAGCTGCAGCAGCTGCTCAAGCAGCTCAAGGTGGCGAAGCAGGTGCAGATGCTGGCACTGGTAAAAAAGATGACGGTATCGTAGACGCTGACTTTGAAGAAGTGAAAGACGATAAATAATAGCTAGTAGCTCAGTGAAGAAGCCAAAGACCGCTTGCGGCTTTGGCTTTTCTCTTTATTAAAAGCGGTACGTCAAGCTCTATATGATAACTGAGAAAAATATGTTTATTTTATTAATAAATAATTTACAACAAAAATAGAGGCAGTTTATTAAACTGCATGGTACAATTGATTTTATGCAAAAAGAGCGGAGTGTGAATGATGGAAAAACGCGATTACTACGAGGTGCTTGGTTTAACCAAATCTGCTTCAAAAGATGATATTAAAAAAGCATATCGTAAATTATCAAAACAATATCACCCTGATTTAAATAAAGAACCAGGTGCTGATGAAAAATTCAAAGAAATCGCTGAAGCTTATGAAGTGCTGAGTGATGATCAGAAGAAAGCTCGCTACGATCAATTTGGTCATGAGGATCCAAATGCAGGCTTTGGTGGTGGCTTTGGAGGAGGAGGCGGCTTTGGCGGCTTCGAGGATATTTTCAGTTCGTTCTTTGGTGGCGGTGGTCGCCGTCAGGACCCGAATGCACCACGCAAGGGTGATGATTT
This sequence comes from Lysinibacillus sp. GW821-FHT14F06, assembly GCF_058803665.1. Lineage (NCBI taxonomy): Bacteria > Bacillati > Bacillota > Bacilli > Caryophanales > Bacillaceae > Lysinibacillus > Lysinibacillus sp. GW821-FHT14F06. Next base: position 15,202 of record NZ_JBXAPF010000003.1, on the reverse strand, counting down.
ACAATATCGTATGAATATTAAATTTGAGGAAGCGATTTTCGGGAAAGAAACAGAAATCGAAATTCCAAATGATGAAACCTGCGATACTTGCCATGGTTCAGGTGCAAAAGCAGGTACTAATCCAGAAACATGTTCAACATGTAATGGTGCTGGTCAAGTAAATCAAGCAGTGGATACTCCATTTGGCCGTATGATGAATCGTCGTACTTGTTCAACATGTCATGGTACAGGTAAAATCATTAAAGAAAAATGTTCAACATGTCGTGGTGAAGGAAAAGTTCAAAAACGTAAGAAAATTAAAGTAACAATTCCGGCAGGGGTTGACGATGGCCAACAAATTCGTGTATCTGGTCAGGGTGAGCCAGGTATAAATGGAGGACCAGCAGGAGATTTATATATAATGTTCCGTGTGCAGGGGCATAATGAGTTTGAACGTGATGGCGACGATATTTATTATGAACTTAAGCTAACGTTCCCTCAAGCATCTCTTGGTGATGAAATTGAAGTACCAACTGTTCATGGAAAAGTAAAATTACGAATCCCATCAGGGACACAATCAGGTGCTCAATTCCGTCTTAAAGACAAAGGTGTAAAAAATGTACATGGCTATGGTACTGGTAATCAATATGTCACTGTAAAAGTGGTTACACCAGAAAAATTAACAGAAAGACAAAAACAGCTACTACGCGAATTTGCTGAAATTAGTGGTGATATTCCTGAGGAACAAGGAAGCTCACTATTTGATAAAATCAAGAAAAAATTCCAAGGCGAATAATTAGAGGAGCTGAAGAGCTACGTGAAGTGGTCAGAGTTATCCATTCATACCAAGAATGAAGCGGTAGAGGCAATTTCGAATATTTTGCATGAGGCTGGGGCAAGTGGTGTTGTTATTGAAGATTCTGCTGAATTTGCTAAGCCTCGAGAAGATCAATTTGGTGAAATTTATGCACTAAATGAAGCGGATTTTCCTAAAGACGGTGTTATTGTCAAAGCCTATTTATCAGAGTCTAGTTTTTTAAATGAAACAGTCGAAGAAATTAAAGCGGCTATCACAAACCTAACGAATTTTAACATCGATATAGGCGAGAATGTTGTCTCGATTGTAGAAGTAAACGAGGAAGATTGGGCAACAGCTTGGAAGCAATATTATCATCCTGTGAAAATTTCTGAACGCTTTACAATTGTACCTACCTGGGAAAATTATACACCAGTATCAACAGATGAATTAATTATCGAATTAGATCCTGGTATGGCATTTGGTACTGGAACACACCCAACAACTGTAATGTGCCTGCAAGGGCTTGAAAGGGTTGTAAAAGAGGGAGACACAGTTATCGATATTGGTACGGGTTCTGGTGTTCTTTCCATTGGTGCAGCATTGCTTGGAGCTAAAAGTGTTCATGCTCTTGATTTAGATGAAGTAGCAGTACGCTCTGCACAAGAAAATGTTGTGTTAAACAAAGTAGAGAATACAGTATCTGTATTTCACGGAAACCTATTGGAAACAGTAAAAGAACCAGCTGACGTCGTTGTGGCCAACATCTTAGCAGAAATTATTATGTCCTTTACTGAAGATGCATTTTCAATTGTCAAACCAGGTGGATTATATGTTACTTCAGGCATTATTGGTGCAAAGCGTGATGATGTCAAAGCAGCACTAGAAGCTTCAGGCTTTGTCATTGAAGAAGTATTACTGATGGAAGACTGGGTCGCAATCATCGCCCGTCGTCCACAATAAATGGACTGAGAAAGCGCCTAATTATGAGCCGAGTGCTTGTAATTTGGCGTTTTCTCTTCTCTATGGAAAGGAATGTGAATCATGCAGCGTTATTTTATTGAGGCGTCTATTGAAAAAGCACGAATAAGTGGAGAAGACGCACACCATATTGAACGAGTAATGCGAATGAAAGAAGGAGACAAAATTGTAGTTGTGGCTCAAGAGAATGCCCACATTTGTACAATTGCAGCCTTTGAAGGAGATGAGGTAGTTATACAACCTACAGGGGAGACTATTCCTTCTCCAGAGCTGCCTGTTCAAGTCACAGTGGCCTGTGGATTGCCAAAAGGTGATAAATTAGAGCTTATTACACAAAAAGCTACAGAGCTTGGCATGTTTGCTCTATTACCTTTTGAAGCAGAGCGTTCTATTGTGAAATGGGATAAAAAGAAGGGTGTAAAAAAACAAGAGCGTCTGCAAAAAATTGCAAAAGAGGCGGCTGAACAATCTCATCGTACACATATTCCAGAAATTTATGAACCTATTTCTTTTAAACAGCTAGTAAATCAGGTAGACGATTTTGACGCAGTGTTTATCGCAGATGAAGAAGATGCCAAGGCCGAAAAACGTACGAGGTTTGCGGAGAAGTTAAAAAACGCTTATGATAAAAAGTCGAAATCAATTCTTATTATCTTTGGTCCAGAAGGAGGCATTGCTAGAAAAGAAGCGGATGCTCTGTTGCAAGCTGGAGCTCAAACTATGTCTTTAGGACCCCGAATTTTACGGGCAGAAACAGCGCCACTTTATGCACTTTCTGCCATATCTTATGAATTTGAGTAAAAGAAGTGTCTAGCCTTGTTAATAGTGCTGCACATACACAAGCTATAAGTGAATACTGTAAGGACGAGGCTCAGGAAAACCCACTAAAAATGACTATTTTAAGTGGGTTTTCCACTTCTATAGTATCAAATACAGTTATACAGCAAATTCAATCAGTAATATTGTACAAAACATGGTGTAAGAATTATTACAACAAACCCGATTCAGTTATGAAATTCAAAGAATCTAGGGGAAATTTAACTACTAGTTCATTAAAATATGGAAATGAACAAGTACAACGTCTATACATAGATGCTATTGATACATATTCTAACGATAGGAGAGCTCTCTAATACTATTAAATGAAAAGAGGGAATTATTTTGAGTGATCAATTAGATAATCAGATTCTACCTTGCCCTGTAAGATCAACTGAGCAAATCCCATTAACAAATGCTGTTACTCCTGTAGTTGCTACACCAGTTGCAGCTCCAACTATTAAAGTTCCAGTTGTACTTGCCGAACCAACACTTCAAATCGTTGTGGAGTCGGATATTACGCTTAATCCTGCTGCAACTGAAATCAAAAGAGTGAAGAAAAATGTATTCCTAAATCAAGTGAAACTAGTACCAGTTAGCTTTGCACGTATAGGCAACACAGACTTTTTTAGAGTAACAAGAGCTAAATTATTTGTAGCAGGACATATTCGTAAAAATATCGAATATGCTTCATCAGCATGTAGTGGGGCACTTCGAGATAGAATTGCCGATGTTGCATTTTCTGGTTTCACAGACCTTACTTTCCCACAAACAGCTGGAGGTCCTACTCCGATCTTAGGCATTTCAGAGTTTGCTGAAGCGAACTTCCTAAATGAAGCTACGCAAATAGACGCTCGATTAGATAAGGCTTTCTTCCAAAATCTCGTTAAATACAATGAGCAACCATTTGGCGAGTTAGTAGCAGCGAACTTCTTTGAACTTGATTTTTCACCAAATATGGCATCACCTGAAGGTACTTTCTGTACACTACGTGAAAAAATCGTACTAGATCTTACTGTAAAAGTACTACAAGTTCAACAAGTCCGCCTTGGCACTGGCAGTAGTGTAATAACTCCTGTTCTTTCAGGGCTTACACCTCCAGCTAGTCCTACTATCGATCCTCCTATTATTCCACCCACTGACCATTGTTAATTTCTTATTTTTAGGGGAGCAAAATAGTTAAAAAAGATCATTCGAGGGCACTGATAAAAATCCAATATTTGAATTGGCAGCTGATGGTTCGATTCTGTCGAATGTTCAGCTGCCTTTTTGCTTCTAACTTTTAAAATTAAGGTTGATTTTACATTCGGAAACTCGTCTTCATAAAATTGTCAGGAAAACAGATAGTTCTTTACTAAGCCATCGTCTTTCAACGGATTAGTATCTCAATCCTGCTAAGATTTGGATTGTGCTCAGTGACAAAAGTAAAAATAAAGCATATTGTAATAATAAGTGCAGTAAAAGAATACGGGTTATATAACTAGTTTTTCCAGAAAAAACGAGCTTTGAATATGTCTTCACAAAAGAACTCATAAACCCCTAACAAAAAAACATCGGATTTAACAACCGTTGCACTTTATTTGTCAAAACATTTTTTAGGAGTGAACTAATGAAAACTCCGTGGATAAACTTTAGAGGGATGAAGGAAGTATCCTCCAAGCAAAATAAATACACAAATTGGACCTATCAAACTACACCATCTCATTCTAGTGAAAATAATTTACTTGATGTAGAAAAAAAAGATGAAATTAGGTATGTGGAGGAACTTGATTTAGCAGTCCATATAGATTCTAATCGTGAACTACTAAATCTTTCAAAAACTAATGTTGAAGAAGAAACTAAACTACTTGCTGATTCTGAAGAGGTAAGTGAAGTGAATCCAGAGGATGAACTTGATTTAGCAGCCATTTTAGATTCTAGTCGAGAACTATTAATTCCTTCAGAAACTAATGTTGAGGAAGAACTTGATCATTTTTCTGATACCAAAGTGGTAGATGAAATGAATCCAGAGAAGAACCTAGATTTAGCGGCTATTATAGATTCCAATCATGAACTAATTCCTCCAGAAATAAATATTGGGGAAGAAGAAGTCGATCCTCTTCCTTATACCGGAGGGGCAGATGAAATTAATTCTTTAGAAGAACTACAAGTAGACTCTAATTGTCGTTCTGAATACGATATTGAGAACAAAATTAATACAGAGGAATTGACGGAAAACCTTTCTACAAATTGTGTTAATGATTGTCCTGAACCTGTACATGGAGAAGTATGTTCTATAGCCCAAAATATCCCTTTTTCTACATATGTAGAAATTAATGATTTTCTCCATGCTCCTATCTGTGGTGAAAATGTTCAAAATAAATTTGAATTTCTTGATTTAAACAATAAATTAATTCCCCAATTTGAAACCAAGCTATTTAATTCTATAACGGATTATCCTGAACAGCCAGATTGTCGATTGGCTCGCTCAAAAATTAATAAAATTATATTTTTAATGAGAACTGATACTTATGCTAAAAATAATCAGAAAAAAAATCCGCCGAAATCAGCTGTAGTTCCCTTACATAAGTCACAATCAATTAAAAAAGGAGAAATAAATAATCATTCTTATAGTACCAAAGATTTTATGCATATTAGGGTTCCGGTTGTAGTAGGGGAATATAAAATCGAAATATGTCTTGAAGAATATGTTGAATTTGAAAAAGGAATTGTGGGGATTAAAGATATCTCAAGTAAGGCAGTGCTAACCAATTGTAAATTTGTACCTAAACATTTTTCCAAAACATTAGGCAATGGAACATGTACAGCATTAAAGGGAAATTTATTTATAGAAGGCTATATTCATCAAAATCTGGAATATACAAATTCTTATACTGGGAATGAAGTACCTGTACAAAATAAGTCATTTATTCATTCAAATCAATTGTGCCAAAATATAGTATTAGAGTTAATCATCCATATGTTACAAGTACAGAAAATTCGAGTTAGTTATGACAAATAAAGGCCTGGAGGATAATTGAAACCTTATCTCTTAGCTCAAAACCCCTTTTTTCTAATCAGCAAATTACTAGTATATACGTCCATACATAGATTTAATTGCTACATATTCTAGCAATATAGAGAGCGCTCTCTAATACTACAAAAATGAAAAGAGGGAATTTTTTGAGCGATCAATTAGAAAATCAAATGCTACCTTGTCCAGTAACATCAACTGAACAAATACCATTAAATAATGAGGCTACTCCATTAGTCGCTACACCGCTTACAGCTCCAACTATTAAAGTTCCAGTTGTACTTGCTGAACCAACACTTCAAATCGTTGTGGAGTCGGATATTACGCTTAATCCTGCTGCAACTGAAATCAAAAGAGTGAAGAAAAATGTATTCCTAAATCAAGTGAAACTAGTACCAGTTAGCTTTGCACGTATAGGCAACACAGACTTTTTTAGAGTAACAAGAGCTAAATTATTTGTAGCAGGACATATTCGTAAAAATATCGAATATGCTTCATCAGCATGTAGTGGGGCACTTCGAGATAGAATTGCTGATGTTGCATTTTCTGGTTTCACAGACCTTACTTTCCCACAAACAGCTGGAGGCCCTACTCCGATCTTAGGCATTTCCGAGTTTGCTGAAGCGAACTTCCTGAATGAAGCTACGCAAATGGACGCTCGATTAGATAAGGCTTTCTTCCAAAATCTCGTTAAATACAATGAGCAACCATTTGGCGAGTTAGTAGCAGCGAACTTCTTTGAACTTGATTTTTCACCAAATATGGCATCACCTGAAGGAACGTTCAGCACTTTGCGAGAAAAAATTGTACTAGAACTTACTGTAAAAGTACTACAAGTTCAACAAGTCCGCCTTGGCGCTGGCAGTAGTGTAATAACTCCTGTTCTTTTAGGTCTTACTCCTCCTACTAGTCCTTAATAAATTTAGTTTTAGAGGAACACATCAGTTAAATATATTCTAACATTAGTAGTGCAAATCAAGGCCAGGTTTGTACTACTATTTTTTTATGAGACTAAAAAGTGTCCTTGAAAGACCCACTATTCCTCACAGGCTTATGTGAAGCAGTTAATAATGTTTGTTGGGATCGTGTAATAGTAGAGAGTTAATGATGGCCTAGCATATGCCCCTCTTGTGAAAGAGCTGAACTTTATATGATTTTTTACTCCTTATAATTTTTTTCAAATACTTCATCCACTAATACTTCCTCATTTGCACGCCTTTTTTTTGATTTGTTCAAACTTTGAGAGAAAACGCTTGTTGTTAAACTGATATTATGAAAGTGGGTTTGGATGGTTCATCTGTTGTTAGTGGATTGCAGACAGGCAATATCGGTATGTCTAATAAAAACAATAAAGGCTCTATCAGTACTAATACGAGCGCAAAAAATAGCGTAGCAGTTATTTTTAGCTGTTCACCTTTTAGACCAAACATGTCAAATGGTACATTAAAAAATTTTTCGAATGACTCAACTTGATTAAAGCTAAGTTAAAGAAATAATTCTGATAGCAAAATTATTAGACGATTTTTTGATAAAATATAATGAATACAAAGAATAAGGCCTAAATAGTTTGGGATTTTTTAATCTGTTATGAAAATTTCAAGTCTGTATGTAGACGAAAAATATAAATTAAAGTGTTTAGTTCGTTATTTATGTGATGTGATGAAGTGTATCTAGGTCTTGCTATTACCAATGTACTTTAGAAAAATCAGCGCAGAAGTTTAATCTATATCGCTACTTGTAGAAGAATAGGATTTACTCTCTAAATTTTGGGGTTTGTGTAGTAAGGAAACTTGGTTACTTCGTAATGTATAAAAAATATAAAGCCTGATGCTTCACCCTAGCCAAAAAGCTAGGCTCATTATATTTATTTATGTTATCATAAGTCACGTATCTAAAAATAAGTACATCAAAAAATAATTAATAGTTAAGAAGCAAAGTGTAATTGAGATGTTGAAAGGATGATATATATTATGAGTAACGAGCGATCAAAAATCGTGAGTTTCCATACTCTAGGTTGTGGGGAAGTATATAGAGATATGATTGCGTAGGAATGCAGTGGTATCAAGGTTTCAACTGCTTGGCAAAATCACTTAAAATGGCGGTTTTAAGTGATTTTTTCATTGAGATGATAGCGTGTTGATACTGATTGTCCTGTTTTTACAATAAGATCACGCTCAATTAATTCTGCTAATAATGTAAAGATGCCATCGCGAGAAATGTTAGTAGCTTTTTGTAAATCGGCACGAGAAGCGGGTCCGTTTTCTTTCAGGTAATCTAATACTGTACTTTCATAATTTTTGTATTGCATCCGAGTAGGTGCAGCGGATTTACTTTGTAATAAAGTTTTATAAGCAAATACATGCGTGATGCCGTTCTTAAATGTAATTGATTGTACACGCTTATCTAAAACAACAATTTTATCAATTATCGTATGCATGAAATCAGATAGTGCTTCTCGTCCTATTGTTTCGGACAATTCGCGATAATCAACTTGTCGAGCTTGTTGCATTTCCTTAGTAATTAAAAAGTGCTGAGCATTATCAACAAATACATCACTGGTCTTTTCCTCATCTTTTTGTTTCAATTTATTGATTTCCTCATCTATTTCCTCCAAGCGTTTTTGAAAATCACGCTTTTTAAAAATATAATCCTTTTGGCTTATACTATCTTCATTTTCACCAAAATAATACAAATCATCTAATTTAGTGAGTGCTCTTTCATACTTGGCTTTTTCCTTTTGTAACCGTTCAGTATCAAAATCTAATATGTTACTATCATCTTTTGAAACGATGGAATATTCTTGGTCTGACATGCTGTTGGTTAGAGCAAAATATGTTTCTTTTAAGGATTCGTTATCAACGCCGACAACATCAATAAAAGCATTGCCACGAAGTAAAGCTCTTTCCATGTCACGTAAGGAGTGTTTAGGTGTTATGCGTTCTTGTAACCTAATTAAATTCGATACGTAATTAAAGATAAAGGGTCCAATGATAATATCACTAACGTAATTGCTACATCGCTTTGCGCCACCAGATGTAACGCATGTATAACGAGAAGGACGATAGCCGTCTTTTCGAGCCACATCTAAGCCAGAGGTAAGTAGTGCATTACATTTACCGCAGTACAGCATTTTAGAAAAAATATGTTTATGAATATCTGCACGCTGGACATCAGTTAAGCCCCTGTAGTTATCCGTTAGTAACCTATTGACTCGATCGAATTGATCCTTTTCAATAATGCCAGGATGATTATTTTCAACTACAATCCACTCTTCTTTATTTTTAAATCGTCTACTGCCATCACTTTCGCGCATATTGTAGCGGTATGTGCCGATATAAAAAGGATTTCTCAAAATGTCTCGCACTGTTTTTGCTGTCCATGTTCCATTTCGTTTTGTTGCGATATTTTCTTCGTGTAAACAATATGCCACTTTCAAAGTGGATCGTAAGGATTCGTACAAATTATAAATGTATCGCACAATCTTTGCTTCCTCTGGTTCAACAATAGGGAACTTTTCTTCATCGGACCATACATACCCAGTAGGTACCGTTGCACCATTCCATAATCCTTTTTCTGCACGAGACAACATAATAGAAAATACACGTTCTGCTGTTATTTTGCGTTCTAATTCCGCGAATACCAGGATAATTTTTAACATTGCTTCGCCCATTGCTGTTGAGGTGTCAAATTGTTCGTTTTTAGAAACGAATGTAATCCTATATTTTTTTAATTCTTCATACATTTCAGTGAAATCCTTTAGGTTTCGAGAAATGCGATCAATCTTCCACACTAGTAAATGTGTAAATTCACCATTTCTGATTCCCTGCATCATTTCTTGGTATTTTGGACGGTCAGTATTTTTAGCTGAATAACCAGCATCTTCGAAAATTACATAGCTATCAGTGCCAAGCATATACTTGGCGTAATTTTCAAGTTCTTGACGTTGGAATGGCAAAGAATCTTTGTCAATTTGGTGCATTGTACTAACTCGTACATAAATAGCTACTCGTGTGACATTGCGAGCTTTTATTTCTTTTGATACCATTTCAAATCTCCTTTCTTTGCAGTAAAAAAGAACAATGAATCTAACTTGTTCTTTATATGAGTATATTAATCTCGAAATAGACTATTTTTCAACTTTAAATAGTAAAATGGAATTAATTTCATTTTGTCAAATTTCTACATAATACGACAAGATATAAGGGGATTGTAACGGAGAAAATGTATAACGAGGGAAATATTTCTTCATATGTCGAAGGTAGTCGCACAAAAAAATTGGGATTATTAAGTATTTGAATATAAAATATTATTAATACAAAAATGTCGAATGTTGTCATTATTGGATTGTATTTAGGGAAATATCTATAATTAAATAAGAACACAAGTTCTTTACATAATGATTAAAGAGGTGGTCAGAGTGAAAAAAAGTTTAATAAAAATGATTGAAGATTTAAATGATGAAAAAGTAATACGAAGGCTGTTTTATCTGGTCAAAGCAGCAATAAAAAAAAGTAGCTCTGATAAATAGAGCTACTTTTTTGCTTGTTTCTCAAGCATACTGTCAATTAGTTGATGAAGCATTTTCAAATAATCCTCATCAAGTTCCACAGCTTTGGTGATAATCTCCTTTATTATGTCATTTTCTGAAGAGAGAATTTCCCCCAATTTTTCTGAGAAAAAATCATCCTCTGTGATTGCCTTGTACATATCGCCTTCTCCAGTTTGTAACCAATCCTCACTAACCCCAAATTTCATACACAAGTGGTTAAGGAATAGCTCAGGAGGTTCAACCAGGCCATTCTCGTATTTAGCTACTACATTTCTAGTAACAGATAACCGTTTAGCGAATGCCTCTTGAGAAAGGTTACTACTTTTCCTAATTATTTGTATTCTTTCTCCAATCATAAATAATATCACCTCTTCTATATGGTACAAGAAAAGAATTGTTCCCGCAAGAACGAAATATGTGGAAAAAGATATTTTTGTTCTTGAAAGAACGATATAAAGATGGTATATTGTTCTCAAGAGAACGAAACGGAGTGATTAAAATGGGTAAAGAGCAAGAAATTGTAAAAATGTTAGAGAAGTTAAGAACACTGAACGAAGAACAACAAATGTATATCGTTGGTGCAACAAACGCATTTTACTTAACTCAACAATTGAAAAATAGTAAGGAGAACAATGTCAAGGTTATTTCTTAATAACTGTTTGCAATAAAAAACAAATGCGCTGTGATACCTAGCCAACGAAGGTATATATCCAAATTTATAGCTAATACGACGGTAGCAACGTCAAATCATTTTGGGAATGAGGCAAGAAAAATGAGAACTACAACAAAGCAAAGATCAAGTGATGTACAAGTGGAAAAACTTAAACAGGCTCTAGCTAAGCATGGGATTTACAATGAGGAACAATTAAACGAAGCCATTCGCAATATGAAGCCTTTAAATATCGGATGCATGGTTTCTCCTGTACCTTCTAGAACTGCATCTAATGAAGATGCTAAATGCTAGTAACATGAACAAATTTGTACAAGCACAAATCAGGCGTTTGCGAGTACGAAAAAAAGCTCGCTCACGTCAAGCAGTTTGTAAAAGTAAAGGTTGGTTAGCCTAGCCCTCTAAGTAGGAAATTTACAAGCTGCTTGATGTGAAATCCTTACATAAAGAACATCTTAGAAATTTCACATACATAAAAAAACGAAGCGCTGTGATACCTAGCCAACGAAGGTATATATCCAAATTTATAGCTAATACGACGGTAGCAACGTTAATTATGAGTATAGGAGGCATTTGATTGAGAAGTGTAATTTTTGACGTGACACAAGAAACTGTTCAAAAAGTAGCTGGTCAAATTAAAGAAAATAATCCTGATAGCTTATTAGTATTAGCTCCAGTATCAGGTAACTTTTCGGTACATGCACCAAGCAAGACAGGTAAGAGCAAAGGGTATCACCGTATCAAATTAGAAGTGTGGATTCCGGAAGATGCGATAAAAGGAGAAAGTGCATTACATGATTTTGGATTAGTAACTTTATTACATTTGCCTAAATCAAGAGTGCAATCGCATTTGATTCGCAAAGAAGATGAATAATCGTTTTAAAAAATATTCAGAAAAAAGGTGGAACAAGAATGATAGAACAACTACAGCAAGCCTACACACAAGTTTTAAAAAACGTAGTATTCGTAGATTTCAAAAGTAATACCGTTATTGGAGACACAATGACATTGAGCTTAGAGATCAGAAAGGAAAGAGCCTGTGGACAAGACTTAATAACAGCTATGAATCTACATTTTTACAACGAGGATTATGATTCAGCACAAGAGTGTGCAGAGGTTTTACTAGATAGGATAGATTACATCAAACGCCTAGAGGGTCAAATAAAAGAGCAGCGTCGCAATAAATTATTTGATACTGCCAACCAATTAAAAAAACAAGGCAAATTCGGAGAGGTAGTGAAGATTGGTGCTAATCCGAGTTAAGGGCATAAAAAAACTGCTTAATCGCACCACCGATTAAACAGCAAGGCAAAAGCCTAAGAAAATTTACTAATCCGATTATAACAAGAAGCGGATTAGGTGTCTAGCAAAGTATGTCCATTAATAGGGGAAGGGGGTGTCATCCAGTGAAACAAGGTCTTAGTTTAACAAGAAAGCAAAAAATTCATATTGCTAGTTTAAGGTTAAACCCTGATAACTGGCTGATTAGTAAGAAGTTACCTAATAGTTGGTTGCTTATCCATCGTAAAACAGGAAAACCACGCACCATCAAAGCACCATAATAAAAAGCCTTTGTGAATAATCGCAAAGGCTTTGATTTTAACAATAAAAAAAGCCGTACGAACTCTGACCAGTAAGCACGGCTCGTTTGACTAATGCCAAACACCTTATAGCTAGAATAACAGCTTTCATGGCAAATAGTCAATTAGCGTCCTTGTAATGGATATTAGATTTACGACGAAACTCGAAAATTAACAAGGATACTAGATTATTAACACATCGGGAGAGAGTAGCCATGAAGAATAAACAGCATAAGGTGAAACATGTTTTAGCAGCATATGAAGAAGCATTTTGTGAGTCAGAATTAACTAAAATGCATGAGGATAGCTTACTGGATAGAGCTATTGCTGGATACCGTGTGAAAAGTATTTGGTGTGGATCAGTTTTAGAGGTGGAGGCGTATCCATATTGGGAGATACCTCAAAAGAAACGTGTAAAGACTGATAAAAACAGTAGTAAGGCACAAGAAAAGTTAAATGAAAAGAACAGGCAAAAACATGTAGTGAGATTACTGAATACAAATTTCCGTTCATTCCACGATTTATACATGACATACACGTATTCGGACAAGTATGTACCTAAAGACTATGAGCAAGCCAAAAAAGATATGTCAAATCTAATAAAGCGTATGAAATATTGGCTAAAGAAACAGGAGAAGTATGTAGATTTTGAGTTGAAATATTTATACACAACAGAGCATACACGAAATGGCGAAAAAGTCCGAGCGCATCATCATATGGTCACAAACTTTCCAGATAGAGAAGTAGCCGAAGAACTGTGGAATAGTGGGCGAGCTAGATCAGAACGTTTAGTAGATGATGATTTAGGTTTTAAAAAGCTAGGAGAGTACCTAGTTAAAGAAAAAGGAGAAAAGACAAGAAAAGGATATACACCATCACGCAATTTAGATAAGCATACTAAAGTGACGGTTTCAGATACAAAATTAACACGTAGACGTGCTGCCAAAATTGCGACAGAAGAAATTAGTGCGCAAGAAATCTTTGAAAAAATGTATAAAAATTATCAGTTTAAGCAAATGGATGTGTCATTTTCTGACTATGTAAGTGGTGCATATTTATATGTGCAAATGAAGCGGATTGACACACCAATAAATCGCAAAAGGAGAAAAACAACATATGAAGATGAAGACGATCAGCATAATTAATTTAAAAGGCGGGGTAGCAAAGACAATTTCTGCTATCAATATTGCCTACACATTAGTAAAGGTGCATGGAAAAAAGGTGCTGTTGATTGATAACGATAAGCAGGGGAATACCTCTAAATTTTTCGATTTGCATAATTACGAGGATAATACTTTAGCAGATTTGTTGACTGATAGAAATTGCGACATCAATAGCATTATTAAGCCGACTAAATATGAGGGTTTAGACATCATTCCAGCAAATATGAATCTGCTACATGCTAATAAAGAAATATTGATAGATGTATCACGCCCACAACAGACGCGATTACGTAAAGCCCTTTCGCAATTAAATAACGAATACGATTACTGCATTATCGACAATGCTCCAGACATTAATATGACTGTCCTTAATGCGCTTGTTGCTACAGATGACGTATTAGTACCAATCAAGGTTGATAAGTTTGCATTTGATGGAATGCAACAATTATTAGACCAGATAGAGAATGTCGAAGAATTTAACGAAAACATTGTATTCAAAGGCTGCTTTATCACGATGTATCAAAAAAATGGTGTAAATGTGCAAGGGAGCGAATATTTGGCTTCATCCACAAGTTATCCACTTTTCCACACTGTCATTAGGAAAACGGTAAAGGTAGATGAAACAACATTCGTTGGAAAACCACTCTTGGACTACAAAAAATCAACTGCTGGACAAGACTATGAAAAATTGGTCAAAGAGTATTTAGGAATGTGCTAGTTTCGGACACAAAAAGGAGGAACGAACACATGAAATTCAATCTTACTCAGTTGATGAATGATAAATCCAAAGAAGCGGTGGCAAAAGAAGGACTTGCCTTCAAAATAGAACACATTCCAATCGAGAAGCTAAATCCATCTGAAATGAATAAATACACTGTCCATGATGTAGCAGAGCTAAAAGCCAGTATTGAATTAATGGGGCTTCAACAAAATTTATTGGTTCGGGAGCAAGAGAACGGCTTTGAAGTAATAAGTGGTCATCGAAGATTAAAAGCTATGAAAGAGCTATATGCAGAAGGTAACGAGCAGTTTAGTCGAATACCATGCAAGATCATGAAATCAATGGACGATATTCAAGCTGAGTTACAACTCATATTAGCCAATTCTACAGCTAGGGAATTAACCGATGCTGAAAAGACTTATCAAGCAGCACGACTCCAAGAGTTATTAACTGATCTAAAGAAAAGCGGTATTCAATTCACTGGACGTAAGCGTGACATAGTTGCAGACCTCATGAAAGTATCTCCTGCACAGGTGGGGCGTATGGACAGCATCAACAAAAAACTAACACCTGATCTAAAAGAGGAATTTAGCAAAGAAAATATTAATTTCACGACTGCTTATGAATTATCAAGGCTTCCAGAGGAGCAGCAACAAGAAGCGGCTCAAGAATACAAAGAGGGAAAGCCACTATCACCATCCGTTGCAAAAGAAAAGCGGCAGGAAGTTACAGAGTCAGAGCAAAAAGAAAAGCCCATGACGCATGAGTTGGACAGCTATATTGACCAGTTCGATGACATAGTAAAAGGCTTAAAAACATTTATGTGTGGTTTTGATAATAGGAGCTTTCGAGTAGGCGATAAATTAAAAATTAATGAATATGATCCAGATAAAATTTTGCATACTGGTAGGTTTGTTGAAGTGAAGGTCACTTA